>PNOO01000191.1 GCA_013824905.1 Syntrophus sp. (in: bacteria)
GACCGACAAGGTGGGCGATGTCTCCGGTATTCTTCAGGTCACCGGAAAAGAGGACATCGTGCTGATCAGCGACGCGGGCCGGATCATCCGCATGCGCGCCGAGGAGGTGCGCGTCATCCACCGGAGCACCCAGGGGGTCCGCCTGATCGATCTCGAGGAGAACGAAAAGCTGGTCGGGGTCGCCCGCGCCGAACGGGAAGAGGAGCGGGAGAACGGCGAGACGCCGGAAGAGCTTCCGGAGGATGCGGAGCTGGCGCTTGCCCCGGAAAACGGTCCGGCGGATGAAGAGGCCGACGGGGAGGACAAGGGATGAAACCCCTCCGTCGGTTGGCCTTCGGCCTGGGCCTCCTGCTTGTGGTTGCCTGCATGCCGAAGGAGATCCCCCCTCCGCTTCCGCCCCCGCCTCGACCGGCGAAGATCGCCGTCGTTCTCGGCGCCGGCGCCTCCAGGGGGTTTGCGCACATCGGCGTCCTCAAGGTTCTCGAAGCGCAGAAAGTTCCGATCCACCTGATCGTTGGGACAAGTTCGGGGAGCTTCGTGGGGAGCATTTACGCTTATGGTTACGACGCCTTCCAGATCCAGAAGATGGCCCTCGCCATCCAGAAGGATGACGTGGTGGACCTGACCATCCCCGATAACGGCTTCGTCCGCGGGGAAAAGCTGGAGAATTTCGTCAACAGGGCCGTGCAGAATTCCCCGCTCGAGCGGTTGAGGATCCCGTTCCTGGCGGTTGCAACGAACGTCCAGACCGGCGAGGAGACGGTCTTTGCGACGGGAAACACCGGGAAGGCGGTCCGGGCGAGCTGCTCCATCCCGGGGATCTTCCAACCGGTCCGGATCGGTGAGAAGACCTATGTGGACGGCGGCGTGGTCAGCCCCGTCGCCGTGGACGCCGCCCGACAGGCGGGCGCCGACGTCGTGATTGCCGTAGACATCTCCACCGGTGTGGCGGGAACCCTTCCCCAGGGGATCCTGGAAACGATCCTCCAGTCGATCGATATCATGTATGCCAAGATCGCGGCGGCGCAGATCAGAAATGCCGATGTGGTCATCCGCCCCCGGGTGAGCCACATCGGTTCGAGCGATTTTGACAGGCGTCATGAAGCGATCCTCGAAGGGGAGAAGGCGGCAACGGCGGCCATCCCTCAGATCACGCAGATCCTAAGCAGGCTCCACCAGGAAGGCCGCCTGCCGTAAGGGGACCGACTGCAGACGGTGGCCCTGCGGCCGAAACTGCGCTGATCCTATTTCCCGGTGAGGAACTTCCGGATATCCCTTCCCATCTGCCGGAATGCCTCTCCGGTCTTTTTACCGGTATCCCGGAACCATTCGCTGAGGGTCCGGCCCTGCTTTTGGGCCTCCCGCTTGGTTTCCGTTATCCCCTCCTTGACCCCCTGTCTGACCTCCCTGGCGTCCTCCTTGATCTTTTGACCGACTTCCTTTGTTCCTTCCGTGACGGCCTGGCCGGTCTCCCGCCCCTTCTCCTTGATTTCCCGCCCGACCTCCTTCGCCCCTTGCCGGACTTCCTTTGCCCCGTCCTTGATCCCCTGGCCTATCTCCCTCGCCCCTTGCTTGAAGCCGCTATCGGCGGCCGGGCATGGGACGGCCCATAGGATCATCATCATCACGGCGATCACGATTGTTCGCATAAGAGCCCTCCTTGATTTCAAGTTTATCACGGAAGTAGGGGGTCGACAAGGAGCATCCGAAATATGTTGACCATTGACGACCGCCCGGCAGACCGATATAATCACATCCCAAGGGCTCACCCTGCTAAGCGCTTCAGGTTATAGCTTATGGGAAGCGTTGAAAAATAAACGTTATGAACCCCAGGGCAAGCCCGGACGTTGGTCCGCAGTCAAGCTGCGGGAAATATGAACCTGAGAAATTCAAGAGGAGGTAAAAGATGAACGGGTTAACCTTTCTGATGATGCCGCTGGTTCTTATCGCAGCGGCTCCGGCTTCAGTCGCCGGGGCCTTCGATGCGGATGTCCTGCCGACCGCAGCCGGGGATCTGAAGATCACCTTCATCGGTCACGCGTCACTGATGTTTGAGTTCGGTGGGAAGGTCATCTACAACGATCCGGCCGGTCAGTATGGGGACTTCTCGGGTCTGCCGAAGGCCGATGTGATCCTGGCGGCCCACGAACACGGGGACCACTTCGATCTGGAGACGATCAGGAAAATCAGCAAGAATGGAACGAAAGTCGTCATGACCCCGCTCTGCGCCGCCAAGCTTGCAGGCGGTACTGTCCTGAAAAACGGGGAGTCGGCCACCGTCGAGGGGATCCGGATCGAGGCGGTTCCGGCCTACAATCTCGTCCACATGCGCTCTCCCGGCATGCCCTATCACCCGAAGGGCGTCGGGAACGGGTATGTTCTCACTTTCGGCAACAAGCGGGTCTATGTGGCCGGGGACACGGAGAACATCCCGGAGATGAAGGCGCTCGGCCCGATCGATGTCGCTTTCCTGCCGATGAATCTCCCCTATACGATGACTCCCGAGATGGTGGCGGATGCCGCCCGGATGGTGAAGCCCAAGATCCTTTACCCCTACCACACCACGGATACCGACACGTCCAAACTTCAGCCCCTGCTGAAGAATGAAAAGGGGATTGAGGTGCGGATCCGCCGGATGCCCTGATGCCGGATGATGATGCTTGCTTGAAGAATGCAGAGGATATCGAGGAATGGACTACCGGGTCTTTGATCATACCGCCGACCTCGGCGTGGAGGTGTCTGCGGGGACCGTTGAGGAGCTCTACGCGGCGGCCGCCTTTGCCCTGTTCGACCTTCTGACGGATCTCTCGACGGTCCGGGCGGGGATCGCGAGGGAGGTCGTCGTGACGGGCGAGGACCAAGCAGACCTCCTGGTCAATTTCCTGCGCGAGGTCCTCTATATGTGGAACGGCGGAGGATTTCTGATCAAGACGTGTCTGGTCCGAGAGGCGACGCCGCAGCGGCTGAAGGCCCTCCTCCGAGGCGAATTCTTTGATCCGTCCCGTCACCGGATTAAACAGGAGATCAAGGCGGTGACGTACCACCAGGCGACCGTCTGTGAAACGGGGGAGGGGTGGGGAGCAAAAGTGGTATTTGATGTCTGACGGTAGAGTCGCGCGCCTTGCCTCTGGAGCTTTTTATGAAGCCGTCTAAGCAGGTTTCTGTTACTGACTTTTGATGTGATCAGCATGTCTGAGAACCGTTTCCGGAAGATCGATGAATGGCGCTGGGAAATCCCGCCGGAGGGGGGGATGCGCGTTCCCGGGATCATCTACACGAGCGAAAAGCTCATGCAGGGGATGGGGGGGGACGAAGGTCCCAGACAGGTGGCGAATGTCGCCCACCTGCCGGGGATCGTTACGGCATCGCTCGCGATGCCGGACATGCACTGGGGGTATGGCTTTCCCATCGGCGGCGTCGCCGCTTTCGCGATGGAGGAGGGGATCGTCTCCCCCGGCGGGGTCGGCTATGACATCAACTGCGGCTGTCGTCTGATGACCACCCGTCTGCGTGCCGAGGATATCCGCGACCGCCTGCAGGCGCTCGTAACGGCGCTCTTTCAGAATATTCCCTCCGGCGTCGGTTCCCGCGGAGCGCTGAAGCTCTCCGCAAAGGATGAAAGACAGGTCCTCACGGAAGGGGCGGCCTGGGCTGTCCGCCACGGCTACGGCACAGAGGCCGATCTGGAGATGACGGAGGACGGCGGGGTGATGGCGGGCGCCGATCCGGAGAAGGTGAGCGACCGGGCCCTGGAACGGGGGAAGGACCAGCTCGGGACGCTCGGATCGGGGAACCATTTTCTTGAGATCGAGGTGGTCGAGGAGATCTTCGACGGGGAGGCCGCCGCTTCCTTCGGCCTGGAGAAGGGACAGGTCTGTGTGATGATCCACAGCGGCTCCCGCGGTCTCGGCTACCAGGTCTGCGACGATTACCTGGCACGGATGGTCAAGCATATCGATGAGATCGGGATTCCCCTTCCCGACCGGCAGCTTGCCTGCGCACGGCTGACATCCCCCCGGGGGAAGGATTATCTCGCCGCAATGGCCTGTGCGGCCAACTACGCCTGGACGAACCGCCAGCTCCTGATGCACCGGACGCGGGAGATTTTCGAAAAGACACTGGGCATGGGACCCAGGGAGCTCGGGATGCGGCTCCTCTATGATGTCTGTCACAATATCGCCAAGATCGAGACGCTTCCCGTGGCGGGAAGGGAGGTCCGTCTCTGCGTCCACCGGAAAGGGGCGACCCGTGCCTTTCCTCCGGGCCATCCGGCCCTGCCGCAGGCCTACCGGAAAGTGGGGCAGCCGGTCCTCATCCCCGGGGATATGGGGTCCGGTTCTTATGTTTTGGCAGGGACTCAGAGGGCGTTTACGGAGACGTTCGGGAGCGCCTGCCACGGCGCCGGGCGGGTGATGAGCCGGACGAGGGCGATGAAGTCCTGCCGGGGACGGTCGATTCCAAAGGAGATGGCGGAGCGGGGCGTGATCGTCATGGCCTCCGGGCGGGGAACTCTCGAGGAGGAGATCCCTGAAGCCTACAAGGACTTGGATGAAGTCGTAAAGGTAGTCCACAGGGCCGGTCTCGCTACGAAAGTGGCCCGCCTGCGCACCCTGGGCTGTGTCAAAGGATAGCGATTTCTACAGGCCGTAGAGCTTCGCCCCCGGAAGGACGGTAAGGCCGTTTTTCTGGAGAACATCGATTGCCGCATCCGGGGCGTCGAACCGGAAGATGATCACGGCATTCTGGCCGCTCCTCTCCACGAAGGCATACAGGTATTCGACATTGATGCCGTTTTTGGACAGCACCTCGAGAATGCTGTGGAGCCCCCCCGGACGGTCCGGGACCTCGACGGCCACGACGGTGGTCCGGCTGAAACGCAAGCCGTTCTCCTTGAGTACGCGACTCGCCGTGTCGACGTCGTTCACGATCAGGCGAAGGATGCCAAAGTCAGTGGTGTCCGCCAGCGACAGGGTTCTGATGTTGATCCCTGCTTCTTTAAGGAGCCGGGTCACCTCCTCCAGCCC
>PNOO01000192.1 GCA_013824905.1 Syntrophus sp. (in: bacteria)
GGGGTTTATATCAAACGGAAACCACGGAGTGGACTCCGGGAACCTCCTGTTTCAGCAATTTCTCGATCCCGTTTTTCAGTGTCATCTGGGCCATCGGGCAACCATGACAGGCCCCGACCAGCTTCACCTTCACCACGCCGTCGTCTCCCACATCGATCAGTTCCACATCCCCGCCGTCTGCCTGGAGATTGGGTCTGATCTTGTCAATCGCCTTCTTCACCTCTTCCTTCATTTTTTATGCCTCCCCTTTTTAGCCGGTTACGGGCCGAATGCTAACGCGGCATATAATCGATCATCTCCCGGATAAGACCCCTTGCCACATCGGGGAGGTCCGGTTTGATGATCATATACTCGCTTATCCGGTGGTGGACTGCCGTCCAGAGGGTCTTGCCCGTCCCGACTTCGATCATCGTGATGCTAAGGCTGACCTTGCCCACCTTATTGCCGCTTTCCGTCGTGTAGTTCCAGTAATCGACCTTAGCGAGCAACAACGCCTCGGTGTCTGTCAGAACGCCGATCCTGCCGCTCAGCGCCGGATCGGAGAAACTGACTTTGTCGCGTTTCGCCAGGTAGTCCTCAATGACCTTTCGCAGTTCCGCATCCGTCTTCAGACGGCGTTCGATCGCCTCTCCTCCGACGACTGCTGTAAACCACCCCCGTTCGCTCAGTACTTCGGCAAAGAGACGGTCGATCGCACCCTTGGCCTCCGGAAAGGCCGTCGTATCGGCGGGAAGGACTGCGACCCGCCGGGGGTGAAAATCCTTCGCCTCCGGTGCGACCTGGGAGTAGCGGAGGCCCCCCCCGCAACCCTGGATGTTCAGCAGCAGGAGCGCAAGGACGACCGTTCCCCCTATTTTCGTCATCACGATACCTCCGGTTCAGGCGGTTATGCTGCTATCGCCGCGAGCCACAGCAGCGCGCTCATCCCGGCGACAAGGTAGCTGCTCTCTAAGAGTCCCTCCAAAACGACTCCGGAAAACCCGGACCTTCTATCATAAAGTTTAAAACAAATCCATATATAAAATACCGCGGTTAACAGGACAAAACTGAGCGAGGCAGACCACCCTGCCGGTGAGGCTGCAAGAAGAAGGAAAAACAGGAGGCCGGAGATCCCCTGGAGCAGGAGGAGGGTTTTTCCCTCACCGATGAGGACAGGGAGGGTTTCCCGCCCGATCAGGCGGTCGCTCTGGATGTCGAGGATATCCGACAGGGCGGAACGGATGAAGACGATTCCGGCAGTGAAGGCAAAGGCGACCATAAGGCCCGGCGTGGGAACAAGTCCCGACGCGACACTCGGCAGGAGAGCCGTGACCGCCGCCCAGGCAATGGCCGTGGCGATGTTCTTGGAACCGGGGATATCCTTCAGGCTCTGAAAGCGCCATCCCGGCGGCAGGAGATTCGTATTATAGAGAACGCCGGACAGCGAGATGACAAAAAGCAGGATGAACGGCGAGGGACCTGCGATGAAGGCGGCGCTGAGCGCAAGGATCATCGAACAAACGGCCAGCGTCACATAGATCTTCTCATGGAGAAGGTAGGATTCCTCCCGGAAAGAGCTGATGCTGCACGCCTTACGGTTGATGAAGCGGTTGAGTACGTGCATGGCATAGACGTAAAGGGAAGCAGTGAAAATGTAAAGGAGATTGACCGGCAGCCCTTGGAGGAGCATGGCGGTAAAAGACAGGCAGCCTGCGCCCGCGGCGGAATAGATGTCCGTACGGACGGTAAAGACCCAGATGCGGAATAGACCCTGGAGAAATTCCTCTTTTTTCCCCAGACGGCCGGTAAGATGGTTTACAACCCGGTCGATGATCCAGTTGGGAGTCGAAGCTCCCGCGGAGACGCCGATCCGGCGGTAGGGTTCGATATCGATCTTCTGCAACTCGTCGGCGGTCTCGATGTGGAAGGCGGGTTTTCCCTGGAGTTTTGCGAGCTCCGCCAGGCGCCGCGTGTTGGCGCTGTTCAAGCCGCCGACGACGAAAACGGCGTCCGTTCCGGCAGCCAGCGCCTTGATTTCGGTCTGACGCTTCTCCGTGGAGTCGCAGATGGTATCGAAAATGACCGCCTCGGGGTACTGTTTTCGGATGCGGTCGGCGATTGCGGCGTATTCCTCCAAGTTTTGCGTCGTCTGGGCGACGACACAGACCTTGCTGAGATTCGGTAGTTTCTCCGCCTCTTCAAGGGAGCCAAGGACGATTCCCGCCTCGCCGGCAAAGCCCAGCAGGCCGTTCACCTCCGGATGTTCCCGGTCCCCGGCGATCAGAACCGTGAAACCCGCGGCCGCCTGTTTACGGATAATCGCCTGCACATGGGCCACCTTCGGGCAGGTGGCGTCGATCACCCGGAATCCCTTTTCCTTGATTTTCTTTCTCTCGGCGGGGGAAATGCCGTGGGCGCGGATGATCATGGTGGCGCCCGGGGGGGCGCATTCGATCTCGTCCAAGTGCCGGACCGGGACGATGCCCCGCTTCCGGAGGAGCTCGATCGTCTGGGGATTGTGGATCAGGGGGCCGTAAGTGTAAATGGTCTCCTGACCCTTGTGGCGGGCCATATCCAGGACCATGTCCACGGCCCGCCTCACCCCCATGCAGAATCCGGCGGTATTCGCCAGCTTTATGTCCATTCTTTTCCCCCCGTACCGCCGCCGCTTCCCCTGTCCGGCAGTTTCTTCAGGCAGATGAAGAATTCCCGGTTTCCCGCCGGTCCTGTAAGCGGGGATTCGCAGCTCCCCAGGACCTCAAGACCGAAGGAGCGGCAGAACGCTTCCATCTCCGCGAGGACCCGTTGGTGGAGCGCCGGGTCCCTGACGACGCCATGGCTCCCGACCTCGCCCTTTTCCACCTCGAACTGCGGCTTGATCAGGGCGATCAGGAGCGCGCCGTCTTTGATCAGCCTCAAAACCGGGGGAATGATCAGCCTGAGCGAGATGAAGGAGGCGTCGAATACCACGAGGTCGATCCCGTCGGTGATCCCCGCCCCGTCGTAATGGCGGATATTCGTCCTTTCGATAGTGACGACCCGCGGATCTCCCCGAAGTTTCCAGGCGAGCAGACCATAACCGACATCGACGGCGTAAACCTTTGCCGCCCCCGCCTGGAGAAGGCAGTCGGTAAAACCGCCGGTGGAGGCGCCTATGTCAAGGGCGGTAAGGCCCGTGACGGAGGTGTTGAAGAAGTCGAGAGCCCCCCGCAGTTTGAGACCGCCCCGGCTGACATAGGGATTCGCCGCGCCCCGGATCCGGACATCCGCAGCGGCGGTGATCAGAGTTCCCGCCTTATCTTCGGGTCGGTCGTCGACAAGGACAACTCCCGAGAGGATCAGGGCCTGAGCCTGCTTACGGCTTTCAGCCAGCCCCCGTTCAACGAGGAGGCTATCCAGGCGGATTTTTTTTGGTTTTACAGGAGTCATCGAAACACAGGCCTGTTGAAATCAGGTCAGGACCTGACTCCGGTCAGCATCTCCCGCGCGGCCGAGGCGATCCCTTCCGCATCGATCCCATAGAGCCGCCGGAGCTCCTTCTGGGTCGCATGCTGGGCGAACTCGTCCGGGATGCCGAGACGCCGGACGACACAGCCGGTAAGCCCCCGCTCCGCAAAGAGTTCGAGAACGGCGCTTCCGAAACCGCCCATCAGGGCATTCTCCTCGACGGTGATGATCCTCTTGATCTTTTCAGCCGCGTCGCAAAGCAGCTCCGTATCGAGGGGTTTGACGAACCGGGCGTTGATCACCCGGATGGGGCGCCCTTCCGCTTGCAGGAGTTCGGCGGCGGCCAGGGCCGGATACACGCAGGCGCCGATGGCGACGATGGCGAGCGCCGCGTCCGGCGGATCCAGGAGGATCTCGCCCTTCCCGACGGGAATGGCCAGGGGCTTTTCGTCCAGCGGGACGCCGACTCCCGCGCCCCGCGGATAACGCAGGGACACGGGACAGCCGCAGGTGACGGCGGTCTTCAACATATGCTGAAGTTCGTTTTCGTCCTTCGGAGCCATGACGATGATATTCGGGACGGTGCGGAGGAAGGCGATGTCGAACAGGCCGTGGTGGGTGGGGCCGTCGGCGCCCACGAAGCCGCCCCGGTCCATCGCCAGGACCACCGGGAGATTCTGCAGGCAGACGTCGTGGATGATCTGGTCGTAGGCCCTCTGTATGAAGGTGGAATAGATCGCCACGATGGGGATGAATCCCTGGGTGGCGAGTCCCGCGGCGAAGGTTACGCCGTGCTGTTCGGCCATTCCCACATCGTAGAACCGTCCCGGGAACTGAACGGAGAAACGATCCAGCCCCGTCCCTTCGGACATCGCCGCCGTGATGGCGACGATCCGCGCATCCTCGCCGGCCAGCGTCACGACGGTCCGGCCGAACACCGACGTATAGGAAGGTCGGGCCGGAGACCGGGCGCCGGGGACCGCTTCGCCCGTGTCGATGTCGAACGGGGGGATGCCGTGAAATCGGGAGGGGTCGTCTTCAGCGTATTTGTAACCCTTCCCCTTCTGCGTCACGACATGAACGAGGACGGGACCTTCGAGCTGCCGGACATTTTCCAGCATCTTGATGAGGTGGTCGAGGCGGTGCCCCTCCAGGGGGCCGACATAAGTGAATCCCAACTCCTCGAAGATGGCGCCGGGGACGAAGAAGGTCTTCAGCGACTCCTCCACCTGGCGCGAAAACTTCAGCATCTGTTCGCCGATGCCGGGGACCGATTTGAGGAAGGTCTTTACCTCGGTCCTGATCCGGCTCATTGTCTGGCCGGTCATGATCCGGTTCAGGTGGGAGGAGAGGGCGCCGACATTCGGGGAGATGCACATCTCGTTGTCGTTCAGGATGATGATCAGGTTCTTCTTGCGGTCTCCCGTCCAGTTCAACCCCTCGAAGGCCATCCCGGCGGACACCGAACCGTCGCCGATGACGGCGATGATCCGGAAATCCTCCCCTTTGAGGCAGCGCGCCTCGGCTATCCCCGCCGCCGCGGAGATCGAGGTTCCGCTGTGCCCCAC
>PNOO01000193.1 GCA_013824905.1 Syntrophus sp. (in: bacteria)
GATATTTTTTATGTCTTCTCAGTTCTTTCCATGGAGGATCTCCCGCAAGGCCTCGGAAAGGAGCGTTACATTTTCCCTCCGGCTGGAGAAGCCCATCAGCCCCACCCGCCAGATCTTCCCCTTCAGAGGTCCGAATCCGCCAGCGATGTCGATGTTATAGGCCTCCCGCAGGCGCGTCCGGACGGTCGCATCATCCACTCCATCGGGTACGCAGACCGTGCTCAGAGAAGGCAAGCGGTGCTCCCGCTGGACGAAGAGTTTCAGGCCGAGGTTCTCCATCTTCTCCCACAGATATTCGGCGATGGCCTGATGGCGGAACCAGCGGTCTTCCAGCCCCTCTTCCAGGACGAGCCGGAGTCCTTCGCGGAATCCGTAATGTAGGGTCGTGGAGGGGGTGTGATGGTATACCCGTTCCTTGTTCCAGTATTTTTCGATCATCGTCAGGTCAAGATACCAGTTGGGCACCCGGGTTTTCCGTCGGCGAAGGACCTCGCAGGCCTGATCGCTGGCGGTAAAAGGGGAGAGACCGGGAGGGCAGCCCAGACATTTCTGCGATGCGCTGAACGCGATATCAATACCCCAGGCGTCGATATTCAGGGGGACGCCGCTGAGGGAAGTGACGCAGTCGATCATGAAAAGGGCGCCGTGCCGGTGGACGATGTCCCCTATGCCCTTCAGCGGCTGAAGGGCGCCGGTAGACGTTTCCGCGTGGATCAGGGCCAGGAGCTTGACAGGCTTGTTCTCGACAAGCGCAGCCTCGATCTCTTCTTTGGTGAACACGCCACCCCAGGGTTTTTCGATCCGTTTCACATTGGCGCCGTAGAGCCGCGCCATCTCGCACATCCGCTCGCTGAAATAACCGTTGCAGCCGATGACGACCGTATCCCCTGCTTCCACGAAATTGCAGAAGGCAGTTTCCATGCCTGCGCTGCCCGTCCCGGACATGGGGAAAGTCAGAGTGTTCTTGGTCTGAAAAACAGCCCTCAGTAGGGCCTGTTCTTCGTCCATCAGGGCGAGCCATTCCGGGTCAAGATATCCGACAAGCGCAGTACTCATCGTGCGAAGCACGCGGGGATGAACGGCGCTGGGACCCGGGCCGAGAAGGAGACGATGCGGTACATTCAGATCATTGATTGCAAGTGCCATAATGTGACCTCAGCATGAATAGGAATTCAGTTGAAAACCTCTCAGATATCCGACGAATCAAACGGTGTGACGACTCCGAAGATCTTCTGAGAAAGCGGAGTTCGCATACACTGGGAAGAGAGATAATGTCAAGAATAAATTACTTGATCTCCGGCGCCTGGCCGGCGCTGCCCAAGACGTTTTTATTCTTCTCTATATACATGGCACAGAGGGCATCCCGCGCCGGCCCGAGATACTTCCGGGGATCGAACTCCTCCGGTTTCAGGGTGAAAATCTCGCGGATCTTTGCCGTCATGACCAGCCTTCCGTCGGAGTCGATATTGATCTTGCAGACGGCAGATCGGGCGGCCTCCCGCAACTGCGTCTCGGGAATCCCGATGGAGTCCTTCAGCCGGCCCCCATAGCGGTTTATCGCAACCACGGCATCCCCCGGTACCGAGGACGATCCATGCAGAACGATGGGGAAACCAGGAATGCGCTTTTCGATCTCACGAAGAATATCAAGACGGATCTCCGGTTTCTGTCCCGGCTTGAACTTAAACGCCCCGTGGGAAGTCCCGATGGAAATGGCAAGAGAATCGACCCCGGCTCTCCGGACAAAATCCTCCACTTCCTCAGGACGTGTATACGTATGGCCGGCGGCAGCGACCTCGTCCTCCACACCGGCGAGGACGCCCAGTTCCCCCTCCACAGACACATCATGGAGACGGGCAAAGTCGACCACTTTCCGCGTGAGGGCCGCATTTTCCGTGTAGGGAAGATGGGACCCGTCTATCATCACGGAAGAAAAGCCCGTTTCGATGCAGGAGACGCAGAGCTCAAAGGAATCGCCATGGTCCAGATGGAGGGCGATCGGGATCTCTCCCACCCCTTTTTCCCCGGCCTTCCTCTTCATCATCTCTACCGCTCCCCTGCCCATATGGCTGAGAAGCGTCCGGTCCGCATAGTCTCTCGCCCCCTTTGACACCTGGAGGATGACGGGCGACTGGGTTTCCAGGCAAGCCATGACGATCGCCTGGAGCTGTTCCATATTGTTGAAATTGTAAGCCGGGACGGCAAATCCGCTCCGCATGGCCGCGGCAAACATGGGCTTTGTATTTACAAACCCAAGAGACGTATAATGAACTTTCATGGCTTCTCTCCTCTCAGTAATATCCCGGTGACGATTGCGGACCATCCCGGCAGATCTCGGGCCGATGGAAACCTCCTGCCCCATTCTCTCCGCATTTCCCATACCATATGCCTGATATATCAACAACATTTATCCTTACATCTCTCTTATAGGGAATATCTTTCTTGACAAATACCCCTTTTTCTTTTTAGTGATAAGTCGTCAATTCGCAGAGACATTTCAATGGACAGGAGGACCAGAAATGAGTGAACCGGTAAAGATTTATACGCTGAGCACATGCGGCCACTGCAAGGATGCGAAAAAATTCCTGACCGATCATGGCGTGGCTTACACTTGCAAAGAGGTAGACCTCCTTAGCGGCGACGAAAGGAAAGCGACGATCGAAGAGGTCAAAAGGTACAACCCGGCCTGCAGCTTCCCTACTATTCTGATCGGAGAGAAAGTCATTGTGGGTTTCAACGAACCTGCCATCAAGGAGGCGCTGGGGATATGAGCTCGGTCGAGGAGCTTTACGCAACGCTGAAACGGCTCCAGGAGCCGAAAGGATACTTTTTCAGCCGGGACCGGGAGAAGGTATTCGATATCCTGGCCGGACTCCTCGCCAACCGTGAGCGATACGGGTACATGTGCTGCCCCTGCCGGCTCTCATCCGGAGACAAGGAGCAGGATCGGGATATCATCTGTCCCTGCGCTTACCGGGAAGAGGACGTGCGCGAGTTCGGCAGCTGTTATTGCAATCTCTATGTCTCCCCCGCCTGGAACGAAGGGAAGATACCGGCTGTCTATGTGCCGGAACGGAGACCCCCGGAAAAACTTCATTTCTGATAATACATTTTGCATGAGGAGATAAGCGATGTCCCTTAGCTGGACGTTTCCCTATCCATCACAAAGGATGCCGGTTTTTGCCCGGAATGTGGTGGCAACATCACAGCCCCTTGCCGCCCAGGCGGGTCTACAGATGCTGGCGCGCGGCGGCAATGCGGTCGATGCAGCCCTTGCGACCGCGATCACCCTGACCGTCGTCGAGCCGACCAGCAACGGCATCGGCAGCGATGCCTTTGCCGTGATCTGGGATGGCAAGGAGTTGCACGGTCTGAATGGTTCAGGGCGCTCGCCGAGGGCCTGGTCCTCATCCCGCTTCTTTGGCAGGACCCACATGCCGGAACTCGGCTGGGATACGGTGACGGTACCGGGCGCCGTGGACGCCTGGGGTTCTCTCTCCCGCAGATTAGGCAAACTCCCCTTTGCCGATTTATTCGAACCGGCCATCCGTTACGCTACTGATGGCTTCATTGTCTCGCCCATCACCGCGGCAAGATGGTCCGCCGCTCCGAAGCTGTACGCCGACTTCCCCGATTTCGCCCCGGCCTTCCTTCCCGGCGGCCGCGCCCCGCTTGCGGGTGAGCATTTCCGGCCCCAGGGGATGGCGGACACACTGAAGAACATTGCAGAGACACACGGAGAATCCTTTTACCGCGGACAACTTGCCGAGAAAATAGCCTCCCGGGCCGCAGAGACGGGTGGCGCCATGACCCGGGAAGATCTCGCCGAACACCGCTCGGAATGGGTGAAAACCCTCTCCCAGGACTGGCAGGGGGTCACGCTGCACGAACTTCCTCCCAACGGACAGGGCCTCACCGTCCTTATCGCCCTGGGCATCCTGGAGCATCTCGCCATCGCCCAATATCCCGTCGATTCAGCGGACAGCCTTCACCTCCAGCTAGAGGCAATGAAGATGGCCTTTGCCATCGCGAGGCCGCAAATCGCCGACCCGGCCTGGATGAAGGTGCAGCCCGCCTCGCTTCTCGATAAATCTTTTCTGAAAGAGACGGCCCGCACCATCCGGATGGACCGTGCGCAATTCCCTGCTCCCACGATACCTTCCGACGGCGGGACTGTCTATCTGACGGCCGCCGACCAGGGGGGGATGATGGTCTCCTACATCCAGTCCAATTACCACGGTTTCGGATCGGGGATCGTCATTCCCGGCGCCGGAATCAGCTTCCAGAACCGCGGTCTAGCTTTCCCTGGAAGAAGGGCATCCGAATTGCGTCGCCGGGGGGAAGCGACCTTATCACACGATCATTCCGGGATTTGTGATGAAGGAAGGAACCCCTCTGATGAGTTTCGGCGTGATGGGCGCCCACATGCAGGCCCAGGGCCACGTGCAGATGATGGTCCGCGTCATCGCCGGCGGTCAGAATCCGCAAGCCGCTGCGGACGCCCCCCGCTGGTATCTCACCGAGGATTCCCTTTTGGCGCTGGAGAAAGGCTTCAGCCCTTCCGTCAGAGAGGAGCTCCGGAGACGGGGTCATCTCCTGGCGCCCGATACACCGACATCCGTCTTCGGCGGGGCTCAGCTCATCTACTGTTTGCCGGGCGGCTACTGCGCCGCATCGGACCCGCGGAAAGATGGTCAGGCCGTCGGCTTTTAGACTCTTTCATAAGGAAGGGCTTTCCCCCGTTCCCACCTTCTCCGGGGAGTAAGATGGTTTCTGATTGTTTCGACGCGAAGAAAGAGTGGGGAAAGGCCGTCAAGGAAGGACTTTCCGCCGCCTGGCCTATCTGCCTGGGCTATATCGCCATCGGTCTGGCTTTCGGTGTGATCGCCCGGAAGACGGGACTCCGTCCTCTGGAAATCGGCCTGATGTCCCTCATCGTTTATGCCGGAAGCTCGCAATTCATTGCCGCCGCCATGCTCGGCGCC
>PNOO01000194.1 GCA_013824905.1 Syntrophus sp. (in: bacteria)
CCGTCGCGGACGTCGTCGCCGCGACCGCCTGCAGGCTGATCAAGATCCCGAGGGAAGCCGTTTCCCAATTGATCGCCGGAAATCCCAATACTCTGGGGAAATTTGCCCGACTGATCACGGCGCGGATGCTCAGCAATGCCCGGGTGGCAGCACAACAGGATCTCCAGCGGTCCGCGCACCAGATCAATGAAGATCCTTACGATCTGAATTTTTCCTCGGCTTCGGAACCGCTGAAAATCCTCGTTTTGAACAGCGGCAGTTCATCCCTCAAGTATTCCCTTTTCGACACCATCCGGAACCAGCCGCTCATCGAGGGGGAAATTGAAAAAATCGGTTCCGGCGATGCGGCCCATCGGATCAGAACCCCTCAGACCAAACGGAAGGATCCGCAACCGGGCGTCATGACCATGAACGACGCTTTTGATGTCATGATCCGGACCCTCACAGACCCTGAATTTGCGGCCATTGACCGTCTCGGTGATATCAATGCAGTCGGTCACCGGGTCGTGCACGGCGGCGGACAATTTTCCAATGCCGTGTTCATCGATGAAAATATCATGGCCTCGATCCGTTCTTCCTGTTCGCTGGCGCCGCTGCACAACCCCTACAATCTGGCCGGGATAGAACGTATGCAGCTCCTGCTGCCCGCTGTCCCGCAGGTCGCCGTCTTTGACACGGCCTTTCACCAGACCATGCCCAGCCATGCTTACACTTATGCGCTCCCTCATGAGATCTGTGAAAAGGAACAGATCCGGCGCTACGGTTTTCACGGAACCAATCATGAATACGTGGCGCTTCGGGCGGCCACCTGGCTCAAGCGCCCCCTGAACGAGCTGAAAATAATCTCCTGTCATCTGGGCAACGGCGCCTCCCTGTGCGCCATCGACCATGGACGCAGCATCGACACGAGCATGGGGATGACGCCACTCGAAGGTCTGATCATGGGCACACGCCCCGGGGATGTGGACCCCGGCGCCATCCTCCATCTCATGAAGGGCGTTTTTCAAGATTTCGAACAGATGGATCGGATGCTTAACAAAGAAAGCGGATTGAAGGGCATCAGCGGAAAAAATGACATGAGGGATATCCTTGCCGGCGCCGAACAGGGTGATTTGCAATGTACCCGGGCCATCAGCGCTTTCTGCTACAGGGTCCGCAAGTATATCGGCGCCTACATGGCTGCTCTGGGCGGGCTCGATGTTTTGATTTTCACGGCCGGCATCGGCGCCAATTCCGCCGAAATCCGTGCCGGGATCTGTCAGGGACTGGATCTGTTCGGCATTATTCTCTCTAAGGATCGTAATTTGCACACCCTGGATCAGGGGGATGTCCTCGACATTTCCGCGCCCGACGCCAAACTCCGGATACTGGCGATCCCTGCCGACGAGGAACGCATGATCGCCCGGAAGACTCTTCATGCCATATGTCGTGACCGGACCGTCGAAGAAACACGGATGCTGCGTTCGAAGCCTGTTCCCATCAGTGTTTCCGCGCATCATGTCCATCTGAGCCAGTATGATTTTGAACGGCTTTTCGGCCAGGGGAAAACGATGACCCACAGGTCGGAACTGAGCCAGCCGAAGCAGTTTGCCTGCCAGGAAACGGTCAATCTCATCGGACCGAAAGGACGGGTGAACCGTGTCCGTATTCTCGGCCCCAGCAGGAAGGAATCACAGGTGGAAATTTCGCGCACAGAGGAATTCCTGCTGGGGATCGACGCCCCGATCCGGGAATCGGGAGACCTGGCCGGGACGCCGGGGATCACCGTCGAGGGGGAAGCAGGCAGGATTGAACTGCAGAAGGGTGTGATCTGCGCGAAGCGTCATATCCACATGTCTCCCGAAGACGCCCTCGGCTTCGGTCTGCGAAATCGGGATGTGGTCCGGGTGAGTGTCAGGGGCGAGCGGGCATTAATTTTCGGCGACGTGGTGATCCGTATTGATCCGAACTTCCGGCTGGATATGCACATTGATACGGATGAGGCCAATGCCGCTGAAATTTCTGCCGGGGCGTCGGGATTCATCGATTCGATCCAGCACCGGTGTTATATGTAAATCCTCATTTTACACGGAAACTTTCTCTTGACTTTCCGGTGGCGCATAATAGAATAAAAAACGTCGCTTCTCTTCGCATTTCAGTAAACCCATCAACCTTCTCTCTAACATTTTGGAGTCGCTGCCAAATCTTTAAAGGAGGTCTGACGTGCAAGATCCTTATTCCGCCAAGCCCTGGCTCAAGTTTTATGACAAACACGTGCCGCCAATCCTGAATTATCCGGATAAAAACTTTGTCGAACTGTTTCGGGATGCCCTGGGAGCCGTTCCGGATAAAACGCTGGTCCATTACATGGGCGCCGGCATTTCTTTCCGGGAACTGGATGAGCTTTCGAACAAGTTTGCCAACTTTTTAAAGGCCCGCGGACTCAAGGCCGGCGATGTAGTGGGGGTGAACCTTCCCAATCTTCCCGCATACTATATCGCCGTCATCGGTATCCTCAGGGCCGGATGTCTGCTCTCGGGTGTAAGCCCCTTGCTTTCGGCAAAGGAGGTGGAGTACCAGCTCAACGACTCCGGGGCGAAGATTTTACTGACGTTGGACCTGCTCTCCGACAAGGCGGCCGAAGCCCTGACCAAAACCGGCGTGAAATCCATGGTCGTGGTCGAGATTGCCGATTTTTTGCCCGCAGTGAAGCGGGTACTGGGGAAACTGCTGAAAAAAATCCCCACGAAGCCGGTCCCGCCGGTCCCCGGGAAAGAAGTGATCCGGTTCATGGACATCCTCAAGACCATGCCGGCCACGCCCGTGCTGGAGAGCATCGGGGTGAGCGCGCCGTGCCTCATGCAGTATACCGGGGGCACCACCGGTCCCTCGAAGGGGGCGGTGCTCACCCACAGGAACATGGTTTGCCAGATTACTCAATTCGGCGTATGGGTCGATCTCAAAATGGGGCAAGGCACCATACTGTCGGCCTTTCCGCTGTTTCACCAAGCGGGGCTGTTCATAGGCATGCTGTCCATGGCATACGGGTGTACGCAAATCGCCATCCCCAATCCCAGGGATCTGGATTTCATCATCGCCGCCATAAAGAAGCACAAACCGAACGCCATCGGCAACGTGCCCACCCTCTTCATGGAGCTTATGAAAAAGGAGGAATTCCGAAAACTTGATTTTTCATGGTTGGAGTGGTGCGGGAGCGGCGCAGCGCCTTTTCCCCCAGAATACATAAAGGAATTCGAGGATATCGTGGGGAAGGGAAAGCTCGTCGAGGTCTTCGGCATGACCGAGACAAGCCCCATAAACACCGCCCTTCCGTTCTATGGGATGAAGGTACCCGGCTCCGTGGGAATTCCCCTTCCCGACACCGAAGCAAAGCTCGTGGACCCGGAGACGGGTTCGATTGTTCCGGTAGGCGAGCCGGGCGAATTTGTGACGAAAGGCCCCCAGGTTTTTACCATCGGGTACCACGAAAAACCAGAGGAAACGGCCAACACCTTGAGGGACGGATGGATCTACACGGGCGATATCTGTCAGATGGACGCCAACGGCTACTTCTATGTGGTGGACCGCATGAAGGACATGGTCAACATCTCCGGTTTCAAGGTCTTCACCAGGCAGGTTGATGATGTCCTCATGGAGCACCCGGATATCGACATGGCCGCCACGATCGGCCTGCCCGACCCCGCGCGGCCGGGGTCGGAGATCGTCGTCTCGGCGCTCGTCTTGAAGCCGGGCCGCGAGAAGAGCGAGGCGATGCGGGAGAAGATTGGCCAGTACATGAAAGAGAAGGTGGCGCCCTACAAGGTGCCGAAGAGAATCGAGTTCTTGGATGAACTCCCGAAAAGCGCCGTGGGGAAAATACTGAAGCGGGAGCTTCGTGCCATGCTGTCCAAATAGAGGAAAAGCCAAAACCATGACAGCGACACATCCGTATGAGACTTTTATTTTTGAAGAGCCGATCCCCGGCATAGGACGGGTGACACTGAACCGCCCGGCCCAGCTCAATGCCATCAATATCCGCATGCTCGATGAATTCGAGCATCTCTTCATGTGGTTATCCGGCGACTGCTCGATTCGGGTGCTCGTTATCTCAGGCATGGGCCGGGGCTTCTGCGCCGGCGCCGATCTCAATGACGCCGATGTTTACCGGGAATCGGAAGCCTTTGCCGACCCGGATCATTTCCTCCGGCTGGTTCAGGAACGCTATGCCGCGCTGATCCTGGGAATTCGGAACATCCCCCAGCCCGTCATCGCTGCGGTCAACGGTCCAGCGGCGGGCGGTGGATTCTGCCTGGCCCTGGCCTGTGACATCCGGATCGCCTCGCCGGAGGCCTATTTTGTCGCCTCCTTTATCAATATCGGCCTGTCCGGCGGAGAACTGGGGATCTCCTATCTGCTCCCCCGCCTGATCGGCCTCTCCAAGGCAGCCGATATAATCTATACGGGCAGGAAAGTAACGTCGGATGAGGCGACCCAAATCGGTCTTGTCAGCGAACAGGTCCCGAAAGAAAAACTGATGCAAGAGGCGCTGGGGCGCGCGGCGACGATGGCCGGCAAAAGTGCCGGCGGCCTCAACGATCATTTTTCACGGCAATACGGATTCTGGCGGCCCTATCTGGAGAAGGTCATTTACCGCTACCTCGATTGCGGCGATCCGCACAACGGCTTTGCCCGTGTGAAATGCGTGGATTGTGGCCACGAATACCTGCTGGCCTTCTCCTGCAAGCGCCGTCACTTCTGCCCCTCCTGCCATCAGAAGCGCGTGGTGGAGTTCGGGGAATGGCTCTGCATGGATGTCCTCAAGAAGGTCCCCCACCGGCATTTTGTCTTTGGCATTCCGAAGATCCTGCGCCGATACTTCCTGTATGACCGGAAGCTTCTGGCCGATATGAGCCGGTGCGCCTGGGAATCCCTGAAGATATTCATCCAGGATGTGGTTCCCGAAAATAATCCC
>PNOO01000195.1 GCA_013824905.1 Syntrophus sp. (in: bacteria)
GCCCTCATCGCCGAGATGGGCTCTCCCGTCATCAGCACCAGCGTCAAGGACGAAGGCGGCGAACTCCTCAGCGATCCCCGGATGATCGAAGAGCTCTTCGGCAAGCAGTTGGACATGATCATCGACGGGGGTATCATCGCGGCTGAGCCGTCCAGCGTCATCAGCCTCCTTTCCGAAGGGGTCGAGGTGATCAGAACAGGAAAGGGCGATGTCTCCGCCTTTTTATAGAAAGGATTTTTATGAAGAAACAGATGCTGATCAACGCTGTCCACCTGGAACAGAAACGCATGGCGATCGTGGAGGACGGCAAACTGGTCGAATTCAACATCCAGATGGCCGTGAAGGAACCGATTACCGGCAACATTTACAAAGGGATCGTCATGAAGGTGGAGCGGGGCCTCCAGGCCGCCTTCGTAAACTACGGCGGGAGAAAGGACGGTTTTCTTCCTCTCAAGGACGTCAGTTACAACAACTTTACGGAGACTGCCGGTCGTGAGGGAAGCAAGCCGGCGCTGAAGGTCGGACAGGAGATTCTCGTTCAGGTCCTCCGTGAGGTCAGTGAGAGGAAAGGCGCGCTCCTCACCGCCTATATCTCCCTGCCGGGAAGATACCTCGTTCTCCTTCCGAACAAGGAGAGCAGCGGCATCTCCCGGAAGATCGAGGACGAGGGGGATCGAAAAAGACTCAAGGAGCTCGTCGAACAGATCACGACCGAAGACGGGCTCGGATTCATCGTCCGGACGGCCGGGATGAACCGGACCAAGCAGGAACTGGCCCGTGACTATCAACACCTCTCCCGACTATGGAAGGAGATCCAGAAACGGTCCTCCGAAACCGCGGCGCCGTCTCTGATCTATCAGGAAAGCGCCTTCGGCGTCCGGTCGCTACGGGATTACTTTACGCCGGATATCGAGGAGATTCTGGTCGACGACATGGAAACCTTCCGGCAGATGCGGGCCTACTGTAAGGCCGTCGCCCCCCGCAACGTCAAGGTGATCAAGCTGGATAAGGAAAAAACCCCCCTTTTCGACAAATTCCAATTGGAGGATCAGATCCGGGTCATCTACCAGGAACGTGTGGAGCTGAAATCGGGAGGCTACCTCATCATCAACCCTACCGAGGCGATGATCACCATCGACGTGAATTCGGGGCGGGGCTCCAGCAAGCGGAACGTTGAGGAGACCGCCTTCAAGACGAACATGGAGGCGGCGGAAGAGATCGCCCGCCAGCTCAGACTGCGCGACCTCGGGGGGCTCGTCGTCATCGACTTCATCGATATGATGGATCAGAAGCACAACGCGGAGGTGGAAAAGGCCTTCAAAAAGGCGATCGATCTGGACCGGGCGCGGATCCAACTCTCCCATATCTCCAAGTTCGGCATCATGGAGCTCTCGCGCCAGAAGAAACAGTCGACGATCCAGGAGATCAGCTATACGCCCTGCCCCTTCTGCCGGGGACGGGGAGTCCGGCCGTCACTCGAATACACCGCCCTGACCGCCTATCGGAAGATCGAAACGCAGGCCGTCAAGGGCCTCTCCTCCCAGATCAAGGTGAACCTCCCCGACGAGGTGGCCGACTACCTCCTGAATCAGAAACGCTCCGAGATCATCCATCTGGAGAGCGAGTACGAGATGTCGATCCACATTTCCGGAAACCGCGATATGGCGTGGGACGAATGCAGGATAGAAACGACAAAACGGGAAGCGCTGCACACGGCCGAACCGGCCAAACACGCACTGGAGGCTGAGGAGTCCCTGAAGGAAATGGAAGACGAAGAAGCGGAAGCGCCGGAACCGGAGGAGCCGAAAACTATGGAAGAACCGAAGAAAAACGGGGCGGCTCCACCTCCGGCGGAAAGCCACGAACCGGTAAAGAAAAAATCCCACCGGCGTTCCCGTCACCGGAGGAAGAAGCCGGCAGAAAAGCCTGTGGAGACGGCTCCGGCGACCCCGGCTGAAACTCCTGCAATGGCGACCCCGATAGCTGGAGAAACGAAATTGCCACCCGAGGCGCTACCCTCCGCGCGCGAACCGGTACGGATCAAACCGCCGGCGGCAGTAAACGAACCCGATCCCCGGAAGAGCATCACCCCCCGCCCCTCGGAGGTTCCGAAGAGTCCGGCTCCGACGGAGAAGCCGGAGAAGGCAAACGAGAATCACGATAACCCGCTGCAGCGGCTTAAAAAAGTCTTCGAAACCCTGATCGACTGAACGCGATGAGGAACGCGGCCTACTTCCGGCCGCCCAGCTCCGCAGAACGACGCGTCGCCGCCTCCACGGCTGCAATCAGCGTTGCCCGAAGACCCCCTTCTTCCAGAACCTTAAGACCGGCGAGCGTCGTCCCGCCGGGGGAGGTCACCATGTCCCTGAGGTCCGCCGGAGATTTCTCTCCTTTAAGACAGAGCCGTGCCGCCCCGAGAAGACTCTGGGCGGACAGCTTCAGGGCCACGTCGCCGGTGAGCCCCATCCGGACGCCGGCGTCCATGAGCGCCTCGATGATGAGGAATGCGTAGCCGGGGCCGCTGCCGCTGAGTCCCGTCACTGCATCCATGAGGGATTCCTCCACCTCCACCGCGATCCCGACGGCGGTGAAGATCTGCCGCGCCAGTTCCAGATCCGTTTTAGTGGCAAAGGCGCCGGTCGCGAGGGCCGCCGCCCCCTCGCCGATAAGGGCGGGCAAGTTCGGCATGACCCGGACGACCCGCACCCCTTTCCCGAGATACTCCTCTATGAAACCTGTGGCGATTCCGGCCGCGATGGAGATGAAAAGCGCCGCCGGCGCCGCCTCCCCGGCGAGCCCGGAAAGGACATCCGCCATGTTCTGAGGCTTAACGGAAAGGATGACCAGATCGGCGCCCCGCACCGCTTCCCGGTTGTCGGCCGTCACGTGGACACCGTAAGTCTTCGCGAGTTCTCCCCGTCGCTTTTCATCTTTGTCCGCCACCGTCAGGGCCGCCGCCCCGACCATGCCTCTGGAGATCATCCCTTCAATAAGGGCGCCCCCCATCTTTCCGCCGCCGACCACTCCGATCTTCTTTCCTTCCAACATCTGATCCTCCCGGTTTTCTTAACACGACCTTTGCGCAACTTGGAAATCGAATCCCGATTTTCAAAGCTCCCAGGGACTGCAAAATACACCGATCCGCAATCGGTCATTGCGTCTTTCTACCTCATATCAGGGTCTCCATTCAATCTTTAATTGCACAACCGGACCGGGTTATGATAGGCATGGACATCATTCATAAAAAGAGGGAGGAGATATGATCCATCTCCAGGAAATCGACGGACGCAAGATCGCCTGTTGGGTCAACAACGGAAGCTTTCTTTCCGACCGCAAGACGCTGGTCTTCATCCACGGTTCCGGCGGCGACCACACGAACTGGATACAACAGTACACCCCCCTGAAAAATGGTTTTAACATCGCGGCCCTCGATCTGCCCGGTCACGGCCGGTCCGAAGGCCCGGGCGAGCAGGAGGTGGCCGCCTATGTGGAATGGGTGAAGAAGACCCTGGACGGCCTTAAGATCTTCAATCCCGTCCTGATCGGCCACTCTCTGGGCGCGGCGATCTGCCTGAGTTTCGTCATCCGGTACGGCACGGCAGCCGCCGCGGTCGTCCCTGTGGGAGGCGGCGTGAAGATGCCCGTCAATCCGATGATTTTGGAGGGACTCAAACAGGACCCCGCCGCCGTCATCGGCCTGGCCGCAAAGTTCTCCGTCGCAAAACAGAATCGGGAGAGATTCTCCGGCCTCATCACGAAAGGCCTCTCACTGGTCGATCCCGGGATCATCCACGGCGATTTTTTCGCCTGTAACGCTCTCGATATCACGGAGGCCGTCGTGGGGATCCGGATTCCGGCGCTGGTCGTCTGCGGTGCGGAAGATAAGATGACGCCTCCCCCCCTGTCACAGATCCTCCGGGATCGCATCCCCGGGGCCAGGCTCACCCTGATCGAGGGGGCGGGACATTTTGTCATGATGGAGAATCCGGAGGCCTTCAATGAGGCCCTGACGGCTTTCGTCAATTCGCTGCCTTAGAAGAGAAAGGAACATAAAACCTATGTTTGCACTCGGGAATTTTATCGTCGCCGTGGCTCGAATCATCGATATCGCGCTAACCATCTACATGTGGATCATCATCATACGGGCCGTCCTCTCCTGGGTGAACCCCGATCCCTACAACCCGATCGTCCGCCTGCTCTATCAGGTCACCGAACCGGTCATGGCTCTTGTCCGGCGCTGGATCCCCCTCCGGGGAATGGGCATCGACTTTTCGCCCATGATCATCCTGCTGGCCATCGTCTTTCTCCAGAGCTTCCTGGTGCCGAGCCTGATACAGTTGGCGTATTCATTCCGGTGATCAGAATGACCGGATTGCCGATATCCATTCGCGAAACCTCCGCCGGCATGGTCTTCCGCATCCGGGTCGTCCCGCGGGCATCACGAAGCGAGGTGGCGGGCATCCAGGGCGACACGCTGAAGCTCCGACTCAATGCGCCTCCCGTGGAGGGAAAGGCGAACGACGAGTGCATCCGCTTTCTCGCTGAAATTCTCGGTGTGAAAAAGGCGCAGGTGACGATCATCGCCGGCCACGCCGCCCGGACCAAGACTGTCGCCATTGAAGGGATCAGGGCGGGGGTGGTCGCTGCAATCCTTCTTCAATCATCACAGGGAGTGAAGAAAGAGGGAAGAAACTTGAACGCAGAGTTGGAATTCTCTATAAAACCATCAGAGGCCCCTTGATGGAAGAAGGACTTCGTTCCGAAAATTCAAGGGTTGTCCGGGCGGCCGGGATCGTGGGGACAGCCACGATGCTCTCCCGCGTCTTCGGTCTTATCCGGGACACGATCGTGGCCGGCTTCTTCGGTGCGGGATTTGCAACCGACGCCTTCTTCGTCGCCTTCAGGATACCGAA
>PNOO01000196.1 GCA_013824905.1 Syntrophus sp. (in: bacteria)
GCGATTCGAGTTGCTTGCCTCACCGATACCCTCAATATCTTGCGGATGTCTTCATTTTTTATAAAACCGTTTTCCTTCAGCACCGCCTCCAGCGCGACATACTCCGGCGGCTTCTCTGCGGTTGCTCCAGAAACGACTGAAAGAAGTTCATAAATCCGGCCGCCTTTCCGGGGCAATTTCACCAGTCCTTTACCGATCAGATCCTTGATATCCCGCGACGCCTGGTAGATGTCCACGCCCACCAGTTTCTGATATTCTCTGCTGGTAAAGGCGTGTTGATGCTCCTTTGCGTAAACCAGGATGCGCTTCTGATTGCCGTTTAGTCCCTGAGTCTCGAATTGCGCCAGCCAGTGAAGCGTTTCCGGCGAGTAGGCCACGGTGTTCCGCAACGTGACGGTAAAAATGGCCTCCGCCTCCAGCCTGATTCCCGGCGGGTAGAGGCCGTCGCGTTCCATCGCCTCGAAGATGCGGGGAATGCCCTCGCCCTGTTCGCGCATGTAGCCGAAATCGCTTAGCACCCGCACGATCCGCGGGTTCCGGGAGGCATGGATGCGCTCCTGCCTGAGCAGTCTCTCCAACGTTACCGGTTCCACCAGCTCTCCGGGGCTGCGGATCTCAAGGCGGTTGTCGAACATCCAGATCTCGACGCCCAGCCCTTCGTAACGATAGTCCCGGTGGGCGACGGCGTTGACGATGGTCTCCTGCCAGGCAAAGGTCGGATATTCCAGCTTTTCCTCGAAGAAAAGATCGACAAGGCGCTGCCGTTCCCGTAGATGCGGTCGGATGGTCTCGTAGGCCTTCTCGATGAGCAGCACAAGCGGCCCCTCGATCCGTTCCCGCTTGATGATGTTCAGCGCTGCGCCCACACGGCGTTCTGTCCCTTCGTACTTGACGAAATCGATGCCGCAGCGCGGATGCCAGCGCCCCGGTTCTTTGCCGAAAAGCAGAAGCGCGGCCATGGTCAGGACGGTCCTGCCATTGCGTCCTTCCGCGAGACGGTAATGCGCCAGGATCTCCTCCGACGAAGCCCTCATCCCCTGCCGTTCGCCAATCCTGCCGATGAGCGATAGATCGAGGTCGGCGAGCGTCGCTTCGGAGACAAAGCGCGTTTCGGTAACGCGGCGTCGCTTACCCTCCTTCATGGCTTCAATGTCGGCGGCGGGAAAAGGAACATTCCGGTCGTCGATGCGGAGGAGATATCGGCCGTCGGTAAGCTGGTGCGCTTCCATGCTCCAGTCCACCTCGAAAAGGAGAATCGGTTTTTCGTTGAGTTTCCCCTCCCGAATCCGGGCCTTCACCGCCGGTTTGATATGGGTTTTCGGAGCCGAGCGCAGGATTTTCAGACGATCTTCGGGTAGTCCGCACCGGAAACGGCGCCGTCATCCTCGATGCCGAGTACAAGCGCGCCGCCGTCTGCGTTCGCCATTGCCGCCAATGTCTCGGCCACATCCCGCGCCACATCGCGAACCGGTCGTCGCCTGACCTTACCCTGCGAACGGTCAAAACAGCTCTTCCGCTCGAAGAACTGCCCTTCCTGCTGGTGGAGAATCCAATTAAAATCGCTCATGTTGCATCATCCTCTGATCCCTTTCCCGTGCGGCGAAAGTGTCACTCAATAAAGAACGGGGCTCAGATTCGGCAGACAGTGTCTGCCGAATATCGCCTTGCGTCTCTCCCGGGTAAAGATGGCGGCAACACGATCGAGAAGATTGCCGTAATCTCGGTGCACTATTTCATCTTTTCGCATGGGTCTTCACAATTTATGGATGTGTAATCATTATCGCTTCACCGGACAGCCGCTCGTCAACCCGACCGCCCACTACGAGGGGCAGCAGGGCATCATACATCAGCCGCTGCAGGTCTTCATCCGCCGACCGCTCTTCGATCAGGCGTCGTAGGAGAGTCTCCCGCTTGCCGATGAAACTCTCATAAGCCCCGAGTACCCGGCGGCATTCGTCTTCTTCGTGAGGAACCCGGACCAGCCCTCGGATGCCGGAGCGAACGATGAGGACGATCAGATCGTCCTGGACCGGGTTCTGCGTCCGGAGGAGGGCTATCTGCGTCTTTTTTCCCTTGATGAAGCGAACGCTGTGCGGAACAAACATATCCCGATAGGGGACGGGAACGCCTTCCGGTGGGATCTCGTAGGTGTCAAACGGCCTCGTCTTGTCGAGAAAGTCCGGATCGTACCGCCGGAGGAACTCCCCGTGGTCCTCCGCCAATTCCTGGTAAATCTGGGCCGCAAGCTCCGCCGGATCGGTCTTCCCCCTTCTGCGCGCCTTGTTCTTGTTGAGGATCGCCTTCTCCTCCTTCTGGCGGGTCCTCTCGAAAAACTCCCGGAGATAGCGGTAGAGGGCGTCGATCATCTCTTCCCGACGTTTCGCCGAGGCGACCCCCAGCATCGCGAGGACGGCGTCGTCCAACTCCCAGCGGTCGGCCATGTCAAGCTCGCAGAGATCGGAGAGCTTCTCCAGCTCCGCCTCCTTTCCCGCCTGCCGCCAGGCCATCTCCCGCATCCGGCGCACGGAGAGGAACTGGAGGGCCTTGCGGCCCTTCAATCTCCGGAAGGCCTCCCGGACGCGCTCCAGGGCGTCGCCGTCCGCCCGGCGGGGGTCGGGAATCCGCATCATGTTGACGTCGACCACCATTGTACTCCAATTCCCCTCATTGCCGACCGGCCGACCATATTGCAGCGAGGACAGGAGAACCCACGACGAATTCAACACCCCGCCCCAGAGATCGGCATCGCCGTATTCCTCCGGTGGGTGTATTTCATAAAGCCGGCAATTGGCAACGACCTGATCGGGATTTGTCGGAGCGATGTGCCTGTACTGACGCTCCTTAGGCCACAGAATAACCGAACGCTTGTGCCCTGTCAGGTCGTACCACGCCCGCTCCTCCGTCTCCCGGGCGGCGCAAGTCGCCCCCTGATGGACCTTCTTTTCCTCGCCCCAGGCGACGTACTGACCGGCGTAGGTCCCTTCGAGCGCCTCCCGAGTCTTCCCGATCAGGACGATTTGGCGTCCGCAATCCTCCGGGGCGACAGTGAAGCCGTCCACCTCCATCAGGCTGTGGACCTCGGGTTCCAGGAACTTGGCCTCCAGGGGCCTGATCTCGCCCCGCTCCTCGCCGCAGCGGACCAGGCGGACATCGCCGGACTCCACGACCTCCCGCGGGACGCCGTAAGCCTCCCGGAACCGTCCCGGATCCTCCTCGATTTTCAGGGCCTCGGTCGTGTGGTCGATCGGAAAGAAGAAGCTGTCCTTGCCGCTTTTGACCCCGAACCGCACCTCGGCGATCTCCCCCAGCGGGGTGAAACGGTCGCCGAATTCGTCCAGGAGGTCGAACCAGAGGTCCGGCGCGCGGAGCCAGACCCCCCATTTTCCGCCATAGTATTCGCCGCCTGCCGCCTGTTCCTCCCCATCATCGTCGGCCTCTCCGGACTTGCCCATGACGGCGCCGAGGCGGACCCCCTCCCGCCAGAGCTCTTCCTGCCGGATGAGGCGGGCGCGATAGCGATCGTTGACCGTGTTTTCCGCAAGCGACAGGATCTCATCGCGGAAGTCGTCGGCTGCGCGGATTGCATCAAACGTCGTGCCGTCGTGGGCGAGGATCTCGCCGATAGGGCGGCGGAGCTGGACGAAGCGGACGGTGTTTGCCATTCGTTTCGCCCTTTCCGGCTGCTTGTGGAGAATCGTCACGGTCGTGGCAACGCGGGCGCCGACGAACCAGGGCTCGTCTATGCTCTCGAAGACGGCCAGGATCTCGAATTGGTCGAGGATCCACGCCTGGAGACGGAAACCGTATTCGACGTCGAGCCACTGGCTGGAGGTGAGCAGGCAGAGCCGGCCGTCCTCCTTCAGGAAACTCGCCGCATGGGGCCAGAAGTAGCAGTGGATGTCGCTCCTGCCGGACAGGAGAACCCCGCCCTCCTCCTGGACGAGTTTGTGATAATACTCTTTCGTTCCCTTTTTGTATTTTCCCTTTTCTTTCTTCGCGTCCCGGGGGATCTCCTCCTGGCGGATGTAAGGGGGATTGCCGACTACGGCGTCGAGGGGCGGGATCTCCACGCTGCGGTGCTGGATTTTTCCAAGACCCTTCGCCGTCACCCGCTTCGGAAGTTTCAGAAAGGCCGATCCCGCCCGGACATCGAAGAAGTCGCTCCGGGCGATCTGAGGATAGTTTTCCTCGTCGATGAGATTGCGGGTCGCCAGGTTGATGGTCGTCAGGTGCGTGGCGAAGTGGGAGACGTCGATCCCGAAGAGATCGGACAGGAGCGCGCCGTGGGGCCGGGCCGGGTCCAGCTCCCTTTTCCTCGCGTAGGCGCGGACGAGGAAGGTCCCGCCGCCGCAGGCCGGATCCATGACCGTTTCCCTGCCGGTCGCGATGCAGAAGCTGTTGATGAGATCGACGATCTCGACCCGGGTGTAGAACTGGCCGTACTTGTGACGCTCGTCCGGGGAGATCAGCCGTTCGAAGATGGCGCCGATGACCTCGTAGTCGAGCCTTGAGAAATCGACCTCGTGGATCTGTTCGATCAGCGCCCGCCAGTGGACGACGGCGGCATCGGAATAAAAGGGGATGCGGTTGCCGAGGGCAGCGTGATCCTCGCCGAAGACCGTCTCGTAATCCTGGGTGACCGTTTTGGCCTCGGCGAAATACTTCTCCAGGTGGAGGCGGAGGGGATCCCCCGCATCGATATGCCCCGGAACGGAGAGCTTCTCCATCCGGTTGCCGTAGCGCTTCAGCAGCGCCTCGTGGAAGACCAGCTTGTTGACCAGGTTGTAGCAGGCGAACTTGGCGGCCCGTTCGAGGTTGTCGCGGACGCCCTCCGGGTCGTCGTAGATGACCCAGCCCTGTTCCTCCCGCATCCAGCGATCGATCTC
>PNOO01000197.1 GCA_013824905.1 Syntrophus sp. (in: bacteria)
TCCCGGACTTCAAATCCGGAGTGGGGGGCTAGTACCCTCCCAGGTGGGTTCGATTCCCATGCACTTCCGCCATTTAATTTCAAGCACTTAGCACATGTGGTCATTTTCGCTTCCCTTACCCTTTCGCCCTTGAATCTGAAATTGTGCCCGTGGATTCGGTTTGGCGGGTTTCTTCGATCTCTTTCAGGTGGGTGTCGAGACGTTGTGCGGCTTGCTTCAAATCATCTTCATTTGTGATGTTGCACCTCTGGAAAATGCTTCGGGTCTTATGACCGCTGATCCTCATGGCGACAGTTTCCGACACGCCGGACCGTACAAGATTTCTGACCCCGGATCGCCTCAAGTCATGGAACACCTTCCCCGATAGTTTGGCCTTCTTGCATGCCGTCCGCCATGCAGCCTGAAAATTCTTGATCGGCTGCGCCTGGATCTCCCCCGTGGGCGACACGGCCTCCCGGAAGAATACATATTCGCATTGCGGATATTCCCGCTCCTTGAGGATCAACTGATTCCGAAGACAATCATAAAGTTCCCCGGCCAGATAAATGACCCGCGGCTTCTTGTTCTTTGTGTCGCTCGCATGAAGGGTGACCTTTCGTTCAAAGACGTTTACCTGATTCCACCGGAGATTTGGCACCTCTCGCTCACGCATCCCGGTTAACCCAACTTCCGCAGTTTACGTTGGTTTTTGGTAATAATTGATATGATTTTCAGGAAAAGGATAGCGATTTCAACAGGGCTCTTTGAAAAAGTGGATGTAGTGCAGAACTGCCCCTTGCGCCTGTCATAATGAATCATGATAATGCTCCTGCAAGGGAGAGGTGTTATGTATTTGCGGCGCCACAGTAAGAAGGTTGACGGAGAGAACTACGATTACTGGTCACTGGTGGAGTCGGTCCGCACGATCAGAGGTCCCCGGCAAAGGATTGTAGCAACTATTGGCAAGCTTCCCGGCATGGACAAGGAAGAGCGGATAGGATGGGAAGAGATAGGGCGCATACTCGACGGGAAGCCGCGACCTGAAGCGGAACTGTTCGAAGCATACGAAGAGCCTCTTTTGTGGGCAAATGTCAACATCAATCAGGTCAGCGTAGAGAGATTGCGGCACTTCGGGGAGGTATATTTTGCACTTCTTTTGTGGAACAGGCTTGGCTTTGCGGAGTTTTACAGAGAGCATTTGCCTGCTGGACGGGAAGATATATCCTGGTCCGTCATGGTTTGCATTCTCGCGCTTGCACGTTTTTGTGCTCCTTCTTCGGAATTGCAGATTGCCGAGTCATGGTATGACAAGACAGGATTGGATGATATTCTTGGCGTACCGTCTGAGAAGATAAATGACGGCCGGCTTTATAGAGCGCTTGATGCTCTTCTGCCGCACAAGAATAACCTCTGTCGGCACCTTCAGACCCGTTACGGCGAGTTGTTCGGCGCCACCTTCGACTTTCTTTTTTACGATGTAACCTCGACCTATTTTGAGGGAAGTGCCAAAGGGAACTTGCAAGCCAGAAGGGGTTACAGCCGCGATGGACGTCCTGACTGTACTCAGGTTTGTATTGGTCTGGTGGCGAGCAGAGAAGGTCTTCCCCTGGCATTTGAGATATTCGACGGTAACCGGGTTGATGTCACGACCACTCAGGAAATGCTTCAGATCATGGAAAGCAAGTACGGCAAAGCCGGCCGGATTTGGGTCATGGATCGCGGCATGGTGAGCGAAGACAATCTGGAGTATATGCGTCAAAAAGGAGCCAGATACCTTGTGGGCACTCCCAAGTCCATGCTGAAAAAGTTTGAACAGGAGCTACTCAGTCAGGACTGGAAAAAGGATAGGACTCAGGCTCACATGCTGGTTTGCTTTCTGGCATTGGCCATGTGGCGTACACTGCAACAGTGGATGAAAGCCTCGGGACTTGGTACTGCACCGAGAAAACTGCCGGACGAAATGAAGGAGATAAAATCCCTCGATGTCCTTTTGCCGACGAGGGGGAAAAATATCAGGCTCCGCGTGGTAGCCACTGCGCCGAAAGAACTGAAAGTGCTACTTCAAAGAATGAAGGTAATGCTTCCCAGCAGACCCAAGATAATCGAAAACGTAGTGCAGAAAAACGCACTATTTAAAGCATAACAAGCTGTAATTGCTACAACTCAATTTTTTAACTGCGGAAGATGGGTTAAAGTATTGCAAAATGGGCATATGAGAGAAATAGAAACTTCAGGAGCCACGCACCAACCGGATGAACCTTTTTTAACCTCTATCTATCGGAGGGGGCGTATTGAGACCGTACTCCTTCAATTTGTTCTGCAGGGTGCGGCGGTTGATGCCGAGGATTTCCGAGGCCCTCGTGCGGTTGCCGCCTGTCTCGGCAAGCGTTTTGACGATCAGTTCCCTCTCCATCTCAGCCAGGCTCATCCCGTAAGGAATGGCGAAACCCTCCTTTTCCCCTTCCGCGGAAAGCCTCTGGATCTGGGGGGGAAAATCGACGGGGGTGATCATCTCTTCCTTGGCCATGATCACCGCCCGTTCGATAGAGTTTTCCAGTTCCCGGATGTTTCCCGGCCAGTCGTAGCGGACGAGCAGATCCAGCGCCTTATCCGAGATGCCTTTCAGGGGCTTTTTGTTCTTCTCACGGTAGACGGCCAGGAAATGGTCCGCCAGGGGAGGAATGTCTTCCTTCCGTTCGCGAAGCGGCGGCATCGTGATGGGAACCACATTCAGGCGGTAATAAAGGTCCTCCCGAAAACGGCCCTCCTTGACCTCTTTTGTCAGATCTTTATTCGTGGCGGCGATCACCCTGATATCCACTTTAATCGTCCGGGCGCTCCCCAGGGGCTCAAACTCCTTTTCCTGAAGCACGCGCAGAAGTTTCGTCTGGAGGGCCTGACTCATCTCACCCACTTCGTCGAGGAAGATCGTCCCCCGATGGGCGAGCTGAAACCTCCCCTCGCGGCGGGAAACCGCACCTGTGAAGGCCCCCTTCTCATGCCCGAAAAGCTCACTCTCCAGAAGCGTCTCCGGCAGGGCGGCGCAGGAGACCTTGATAAACGGCTGTCCGGCGCGAGGACTGTTGTGATGGATGGCGTTGGCCGCCACCTCCTTCCCCGTCCCGCTTTCCCCCATGATGAGCACTGTGGCGTCGGAGGGCGCGACCATGGCCAGCGTGTCCAGAAGGGTTCCCATCTTCCCGCTCCGGCCGATGATCCGGGAAAAATCGAAACGGTCGCCGATGCGCTCCTTGAGAGCAAGGTTCTCCGTACGGAGGTGATAATTCTCCAGCCCCTTTTCGATCAGGATTTTCAATTCTTCGATGTCCAGGGGCTTTGTCACATAATCGAAGGCCCCCGCTTTGAGCGCTTCCACGGCGGTTTTTACCGAGGCGTACGCGGTCATGATCAGAACGGGGACGAGGGGGCTGATTTTCCGGATCTCGGAGAGCGCCTCGATCCCATCCATTTTCGTCATGCGGATGTCCATAAGGATGAGGTCGAAGGCCTCCGTTTCCACGGCCTTCACGGCTTCCGTCCCATCGGCTGCTTCCGTCACGCGATAGCCGTCTTCCTTCAGGACCGCCCGGAGCATGATCCGATGGCTCTCATCATCATCCACGACAAGAATTTTGGGTTTTTCATCCATACCTTTTATCCTTTAGGCGTCCCGGCGGTAAGACCTGTTTCGTTTCCATCCAGAGGCAGGCGTATCCGGAAAGTCGTTCCCTTTCCCGGCCGACTCTCCACCCGGATATCGCCCCTGTGGCTCTCGACGATCTGGTGGACGATCGCCAAGCCCAGGCCGGTTCCTTTTCGTTTTCTGCTGAAGAACGGCTCAAAGACTTTTTCCAGGTCGCCCGCCGGAATCCCGGCCCCCGTGTCGGCAACAGAGATTTCGACCGCCGGAGGAAGACCGCACCGGCGAAGGCTGATGCGGATCTCCCCTCCCGCCTCCATGGATTCGACGGCGTTGAGAAGGATATTGATAAACACCTGAGAGATCCGGTCCCGGTCCACCGAAACCGCCGGCAGGCCGGGCTCATAGTCCTTCACCACCTCCACCTTGCGGGCCTCAAGATCGGGGGCCAGGAGTTTCAACGCCTGCTCGGCGATGGTCTCCAGCGATTGCGGCTCCCGGTGGGGTTCTTTCGGTCCGGCAAAATCGAGGAGTTCGGTGATCACGCGGTTGAGCCGATCGACCTCCCTGACCATGACTGAGGCATATCCCTGTTCCTCGGGCTGTCCGCTGAATCGCTTCACAAAATACTGGGCAAACCCCTTGATGGAACTCAACGGATTGCGGATCTCGTGCGCCACGCCGGCAGCCAGCCGCCCGAGTGAAGCCAGGCGCTCGCTGCGGTGCACCTTTTCCTGGAGATCCCGTATCTCCCGCAGGTCCTTGATGAGGAGCACGGCCCCCATCTCCTGTCCCTTCTCGTCCCGAAGCGGCGCCACACTGATGCTGAGGGGAATCCTGCCGTTCTTATCCTTATGGAACTCCATCTCCCTGTCCCGCACCAGCGCCTGCCCCTCCGCGGAGCCCAGAATCCGGCCGATCCCTTCGCCCAGGACAGAGACGATTGTCTTTCCTTCCAGGCGTTCCCGGCCGGAACCGAGGATTTCACCGGCCTGCCGGTTCAAGGTAACGATCTTCCCTTCCCGGTCAATGGATACCAGGCCGTCGGCCATGCTCTCCACCACGTTTTCGGTGTAGGTCTTCATCCGGTCCAGTGTGCGGTTCACAAGGTAGTAGTTCTGAACGATGAAAATGAAGTAAAGCGCTCCGGTTCCCAAAACCACCAGGATCGCCGCCATCAGGAGGGTATGGTGCCGGTCCTCCTGGCGGGCCGTCTCAAAGGTCGCCAGGCGGAGACTCAGGGCGATCATCTTGTCCTCGGCCCA
>PNOO01000198.1 GCA_013824905.1 Syntrophus sp. (in: bacteria)
GGCCTTCGGGGAGGTATGGAAGGCGGTCCTCCTGATCTGGGTGGTCATGGTCCTGCGCTCGTTCGTGACTCAGGCTTTTCTGGCGTTCACCCCGATTCTCTTCGCCCGGGAGGGATATCCTCTTGTCTCCATCGGTCTGATCATCTCCCTGTTCACCATGGCCGGCGCGGTGAGCGGCCTGATCGCCGGCCATCTCTCCGACCGGATCGGCTACAAGCCGATCTTCTACGTCTCGTTCGTCTTATCAACCCCCTCCCTCCTGCTGATGCTCTTCTCGCATGGCTTCTGGACTTATGCGGGGGCTGCGCTGGCGGGTTTTTTCCTGTTCGCGTGCCTGCCGCTGGGCCTCGTCATGGCGCAGAAGCTGGCGCCCCGCGGCAAGTCGATGGTGTCGAGCCTGATGATGGGGCTCGCCATGGGGTTGGGCGGCATGATGACGCCCATCGTCGGGAGCCTCGCCGATCTTTTCTCAATCCGGACGGTTCTCTCGGGCGTGGCGGTTGTCTCACTCCTCAGTCTCGGTTTCGTCTACTTCTTCCCGGAGAAGCGACTCCGGGAGCAGTCCCTCGGCGAGTGAAGAGGCCCGTGAGAACGGAAGGTACGGCAACACTTTGATTCCAAAGGGAGCATTGCAGCGCAAAAGTCTGTCAATTGCCAAGGAGGAGGGGGATGCTTTCTGCCGACAACCTGTTTACGGATATCCCCGGGGAGATGCCGGATGAGGTTTGCACGCCAATCATCCGGGCCGATAGTGTCCGGATCGAGAGAATCGTCTCCCGGGGTCAGGCGTCGCCGCCGGGATTCTGGTATGACCAGGAGACGAATGAGTGGGTGCTGCTGGTGAAAGGAAGCGCCTTGCTGCGATTCTTTGACGGCAGGGAGATCGCACTCACACCCGGCGACCATCTCCTGATTCCCCGTCATGTGCGTCACCGCGTGGAGCGAACGGCCCCGGAAGGGGAAACCGTTTGGCTGGCGGTCCATTACGGAGGAGAAACCTCCGTCCCGACGGAGGCATGATCCGGCCTACCCGCCGGCGACGGGGGGAAAGACGGAGATCACGTCATCCGCGGCGATGATTGTGTCAAGATTCTGCAAGGATTCGATGTTCTTGCCGTTCTTGAGTATGAGGATATAGGGTTTGATCTTCCCGGAGGCGTCGAAGAGCTTTCCTTGCAGACGGGGGTGGACTTCGCGGAGGCCTTTCAGAAATCCCCCCACCGTTTCCCCTTCCGGCAGGGAAAGTTCCTGTTCCCTGGCGCCGATGATCTCCCGGAAATCGGCAAATGATCTTAACGTGATCTTCATGGTTCTATTTCCTGCGTTCCGCATGCCCGCAGTCCGGGCACGCCGGATTTCGCTCCACGACGAGTGAATCGGCGTTCGCCGCCATGCCGTCCCAGATAAAAAGACGCCCGGCCAGCGGTTCTCCCTGGCCGGTGAGAAGCTTGATCGCCTCCGTCGCCTCGATGGAACCGATGACGCCGCACGTCGCCCCGATGATCGGGAAGATTTCCGGCGGCGGGCTTCCGGGGAAAATGCATCGCAGACAGGGTGTCTTGCCGGGGAGCACGGTTGTCGCCTGGCCGTACAGGCCCCGCACGGCGCCGTGGATAAAGGGGATACCCTTCTTGAGGGCCATCCGGTTGAGGAGGTAGCGGGTCGGAAAATTGTCCATCGCGTCGACGATGAGGTCGCAATCCCCCATTATCGCATCGATACGGGTCTCTTCGATCCTCCCGGTGACTTCCTCCACGCGGATCAGGGAATTGAGCGCGGCGAGCTTCTCCGAAGCGGAGGCGGTTTTCGGCCGGCCGATATCGCCGCCCCAATGGAGGATCTGACGGTTCAGATTGCTCGCCTCCACGACGTCGCAGTCCGCGATCCGGAGGGTCCCCACTCCGGCGGCGGCCAGATAGATGGAGATGACCGTTCCCAGACCGCCCGCTCCGGCGATGAGGACCCGGGCCGCTTTGAGCCTTTCCTGCCCCGCCTCCCCGAGCATGAGGATCTGCCGATGGTATCTTTTTTGCTCTTCCTCAGTGATCATAAGTGGTTCAACGCTCGCATTGCATTTTTGTATCAAACCGTGTTAATCTACTACATCTAAGCACTGTAAAAAGGCAACTTTTTTCCGATTCGGGGCCGATGCGCCGGTTTAAAGGGGAATGGCAGGGAGGAGTCCTTCGGCGACATCGGTCGTAAGTACCTCTCACAGGCCCATAATCACCGGAAATGAAGATATTTTGGGAGAATCGCTTCGGTCATGACTGCTTCTATTTGGCGACCTTCATCGATCGGCGCCCCCGGGGCGGGGGAACTGAGCATCCACAACTATGAGGAGCTTGCCGCACTGCATGCCATCGCCCGGATATTGGCCCAGCCGCAGGAATTGAAGGACCAGCTCGATCAGGCCCTTCAGGAGATGAGCAACCGCCTGGGGATGGAGCGGGGGATGATCTCGCTGATGGATCGCGAGACGGGCGAGGTGTCGCTCGATGTGGCGCACGGCGTCAACATCGAGGGGCTGGATGTGAGCTACCGCCCCGGCGAGGGGATCACGGGCAAGGTGGCGCAGACGGGACGGCCGATGGCCTGCGCAAACCTCGGCCAGGAGGCGCACTTCCTCGATCGGACCGGCGCCCGCCGTTTCCTGAACCGGTCGGAGTTGACCTTCCTGTGCGTGCCGATCATCTACGACACCCATGTGGTCGGCGTCCTGTCGGCGGACAAGGTGGCGCGCCAGGTGGAGGACCTTGACCGCGAACTCGCGCTGCTTTCGTCGGTTGCCGAACTTCTGGCCAAAGCGGTCCATAGTCGCGCCGTCGAGGAGGAGAACCGGCGACTCCGCAAGATCGTCGGCCGCTCCCGGGCCCCTTCGACGGATATCATCGGCCATTCACGGGTGATGCAGGAGCTCTTCGGCCTTGTCGCACAGGTCGCCGATTCGAACACAACGGTCCTGATCCACGGGGAGACAGGAACGGGCAAGGAACTGGTCGCGAGGGCGATCCATAAAAACAGCCCCCGTCTGAAAGGGCCCCTTGTTCAGGTCAACTGTGCGGCCATTCCGGATACGCTGCTCGAAAGCGAGCTGTTTGGTCACGAAAGGGGGGCCTTTACCGGCGCACTGCACCAGCGGCGGGGGCGGTTCGAGGAGGCCAACGGGGGGACGGTCTTCCTCGACGAGGTGGGAGAGCTCTCCGCGGCGGCGCAGGCCAAACTGCTGCGCGTCCTCCAGGAGAAGCAGTTTCAGCCTCTAGGGTCTTCCAGAATGGTCCGGGTCGATGTCCGGATCATTACCGCAACCAACCGGAATCTTGAGCAGGATCTCGCCATGGGGCGATTCCGTCCCGACCTCTTCTACCGCCTTAATGTCTTTCCCATCTACCTGCCGCCCCTGCGCGACCGGGGAGGCGACATCCTCCTTCTGGCCGACCACTTCGTACTGAAATACGCGAAGGAAATGGCAAAACCGGTCAAGAAGATCTCTCCCGGCGTATCGGACAGCTTGCTCGCTTACAACTGGCCGGGAAACGTGCGCGAGCTGGAGAACTGCATCGAACGGGCGGTACTCCTCGCCACGGGAGATACGATCGAGCCGGTTCATCTGCCCCCCTCCCTCCAGCCGCGGACCAGGAGCGGTGAAATGAAGGAGACGGGCAAGCTCAACACCGCCGTCGAGGCCCAGGAGCGTGCGCTGATCATAGGCGCACTGAAGGAGACCGGCGGCAACCAGACGAAGGCGGCCAAACTCCTCGGGACGACCAAACGGATCGTCCAATACCGGATCCAGAAATTGGGTATAGACGCCCGCCAGTTCCGGGAGAAAAAATCGGCCCCCCCGAACAACGTCCCTAGAGAATAAGGTCCGGCTAGCGGTGGTCGGCGCATAGCACATTATTGTTCATTTTTTTCAATAAAGAACATTTTTGTTTCACGAGATCCGGATATTCCTCCGGCTGCAATAAACGGTTTCAGGAATGACCGTTGTCACGGTGGTTTTCTTGATCATTAATTCCTGCCGCTTGTGAAAAAATGGCACGGTTTTAGCGTTATCCAATACCCGGGCCTTTCATCCGCTACGGATCAACAGGCCCGGCCAGCAGAAAGGACAAACGATTATGTGCAGATTATTTGCGATTACAAGCAAGGACCCTCTTTCCCCGATGGTCGCCATCCGCGCCCTAGACGTCATGAAGGAAGGTCATGACGGTTCGGGGCTGGGGATTTTCCTGACCGATCTCGGCGGGGATTTCGAACAGTTCAAGGGAGGTCCGATCCTTTCGGGTATCTTCTCCAATACGGGGATCAAGGCCCTCGACCGGTACATGATGGATATGGACTTCATGACGAAGTACAAGCTCTCCTTCCGGCCGACGAAGCGCCCCCCGGCGGGGACGCCCCAAAGGGATAACTACCTGATCCGTGTGTACGAGTATCCCCCGGACTGGGAGAACCTCCCCGAGGAGGAGGTCCAGCGCCGCCTGATGATGTGCCGGCTCCACCTCCGGGAGATGGGGGAGGCGGACGGTTCGATGCTGATCTTCAGCTTCTGGCCGGACGTGATCATGATCAAGGAAGTCGGCGATCCGACGACCGTAGCGGAGTACTTGGGTCTCAACCGCAAGGAGCTTCAGGCGCGGACGATCCTTGCCCAGGGGAGGCAGAACACAAACTACGCGATCAACATCTACGCCTGTCACCCCTTCTTCATCCAGGGGATGGCCACGATGACCAACGGCGAGAACACGGCCTTTGTCCCGATCCGGGAGTTCCTCATGTCGCGCAATGAACCGGGATATATCGGCTACCAGTCGGATTCCGAGGTGTTCACCCACATCCTTCACTATACGACGAAGCACCTGCACCTCGATCTGG
>PNOO01000199.1 GCA_013824905.1 Syntrophus sp. (in: bacteria)
CCCCCGTTATTCCGACGATGATCCCCTTGTTCACAGGATGCCCCTGAGCGCGCTTCCCGAGAAGACGGCCACGAGCACGAGGATGGAGATCATGCTGTTGACATGGAAGAAGGCCATGTCGATCCGCGATAGGTCACGGGGATTCACCAGCCTGTGTTCCACGAAAAAGAGGACCGTGATGATGCCGACAAAAAGGAGATAGACGGGGCTCAACGGGAAGAGCCAATAGAGGCCCAGCAGGGACAGGGCGCTGACCCCGTGCAGGATGGTCGAGACCCGCATCGCTTTTTCCACTCCGAACCTGGCGGGAATGGAATGGAGTCCCATGGCCCTGTCGAATTCGACGTCCTGGCAGGCATAGAGGATGTCGAAACCGGCGATGTACGTCATCAGGGCAAGGCTCAAAACTGCTATCATTCCGGAGAGGGCGCCGGTTACGGCGATCCAGACGCCCATCGGCGCCAGCCCGATGGTGAAGCCGAGAAAGAGGTGGGCAAGCCAGGTCACCCGTTTCATGTAGGAGTAGGCAAAAAGGCACGCCAGAACGGGGAAGGAGAGCCAGAAGCACAGGGGGGTGAGCATGGCGGAAGCCGCTATGAAAACCAGGCTCGCGATGGCGGTGAAAAAGCCGGCTTCCCCTTTGGATATGACGCCGCGGGGAATCTCCCTGAGGGCCGTTCGCGGGTTTTTGGCGTCAAACGCCGCATCGGCGATGCGGTTGAATCCCATGGCCGCCGACCGGGCCCCTACCATAGCGACGATGATCCAGAACACCGTCGCCAAGTCCAGTGGCTTTGCCCTCTGGACCAGGACGATCGCCGAGAGGGCAAACGGCAACGCAAAGATCGTGTGCGAAAACTTGATCATGCGGGAATAGACAACGGCCTTGGACAAGATTTTCATAGACAATATACCATTTTTTCTTAATAAGTTGGACATTTATACCGGCAATCAGAGGGGGTGTCAAGATCAAACTGGCTTGCCGCGTGTCAAGAGGAAATAGGCAAGGGAGCGATTTGCCCCGCATCGATCGGCTCGATCACCGAATCCCACTGAATTGCCTCACTCGGAAATTAGGGAAATAGGCTCCCCCGTTTTATTCGGCGAGGGGAAGCAGGCGCGGCAGGACGGAATCTTTGAAGAACCGGGAATGGGCGTCCCGGTAGAGTTCGATGTTCTTGACGATCTCGGTGCTCTGGCTATGGTCCGGGGTATCGGAGACAAACTTGAACAGGAAGCACTTTACGCCGAAGCGCCGGCACACCTGCACCACTGCGGCCCCCTCCATATCGGCAAGCTGGGCGCTCGAAGCGATGCTTTCCCTTTCGGCCGGATCGCGCAGCGGCCTGTCCTGGGTGGCGAGGGCGGCGACGGCGAAACCGTCCAACACATCGGGGAGATGCTCATGGGGGAGGCCTGACTTAAGACCCGGTCGGTCCGGCTCTATGACCTTGGAAATATGATAGCATTCCCCCAGTGCGCACCGCCTGTCGGCGGCCCCGGCGACCCCGAGATTGCAGACCAGGGCCGGCCGGCGGGTCTGGATCAGATAGGCGCAGGTCATGGCGGCATTGGCCTTGCCGATCCCCGAGATGATCAAGGCGATCCGGTCGTCGCCATAGAGGCTGAAAGGCTCGGCCCCCCATTCCCGCAGCGATAAATCCCTGATGAACGGAACCGCCTCCAGCAGCGTCGCCATGACCAGGCCGATTACAGGATTCCCAGACATCGCGCCCTCTCTTCCAGCGTCTCGACGGCCCGCATCCCGGTCTCACCCAGAGAAAAGGTGAATTGGTTCACGTACAGCGAGATATGAGCGGAGATCACCTTCTCGTCGAGTTCCTGAGCGTGGAGTTTGATAAACTCGATTCCCGCCCGCGGGTTTCTCCGCGCATGGTCGACGGATTGCCTGAGCAGCGCTTCGACGGCCTCTTTGTGCCGGGACACGTCCCGGCGCAGCGCGATGCAGCCCAGCGGCAGGGGAAGTCCCGTTTCCGCTTCCCACCACTGGCCGAGGTCGACGAGCTTGCGGCAATCGTAGTCCTGATAGACAAACCGCCCTTCATGGATGACCAGCCCCGCATCGTACCTGCCGGAGGCAACGCCGGGGAGGATCTCGTCGAATCTCACGAACTCCGTGTTTCCGCACCCACCCTGCCAGAGCTGGAGCAGCAGATAGGCGGTCGTGTAACGGCCGGGAACGGCAATCCGGGCGTCCCTGATCCAGGCGGGGGACACGATGCCGGTTTCCGGCGAAATCGGGCCAACCCCCCCGCCTTTCCGGGCGACGAGGAGCGGGCCGCACCCGTAGCCGAGGGCGGCGCCCGAATCGAGGAGGCAATAGCGATCCTTCAGCAGCAGATAGGCGTAAAAGGAGAGCTTGGTGAGGGGATAGGTCCCCCCCCCCGCGAAGCCCCGTTCGTTCAGCTCCTCCACGTCCGCGATCCGGGGTCGGAAACGGAAGGGGGCGGTATCGATCCGCCGATGGATCAGGGCGTCGAAGATGAACGTGTCGTTCGGACACGGCGAGAAGCCGATCTCAAGCTCCAGCGCATCTTGACTGCTCATGCAAATGTCCTTATCTCCCGGTAATCCGAATCCCTCTGGACCGGGATGCGGCCCGCGTCCCCGATGACATCGATCAGCTCGGCCATATTGGTCCTGTTGATGACGCCTGCGGCCTTGACGACGACCTCTTCCGTGAGGACTCCGCCCATGTCATTGGCGCCCATTGTCAGGGCGATCTGCGCCAGCTTCATCCCTTCGGTCAGCCATCCCGCCTGAATATGGGTCACATTATCCAGAAAAATGCGGGAAATGGCCACAACCCTCAGATAATCGATCCCCGTCGCCGGCGGGACATCCTCCAGGCGTGTATGCGCGGGGGAAAAGGACCAGGGGATGAAGGCGCGCAGAATGCCGGTGCGGTCCTGGACGGCGCGGATGACCTCCAGGTGGGCGATCCGCTCCGCAAGGGTTTCTCCCATGCCGTAGGTCATCGTGGCGCTCGATTTGAGACCGTGACGGCAGAGGACGTCCATTACCCCGCACCAGTCGTCCCGGGTGATCTTTTTCGGGCTCACGCGGTTGCGTATCCGATCGACCAGGAGATCCGAAGCCCCGGGAACGGAATCAAGACCGGCATCCTTGAGGCCCTCCACCGCCTCGTCGAGGGTAACGCCGGAGCGGCGGGCGATGTACACAAGTTCCGCAGGCGAGAAGGAATGGAGGGCAATTTCCGGAAAGCGGTTCTTGACGGCCCGGACCATTGCGAGGTAGGTTTCCAGGGTATGCCGGGGATGCAGACCGCCCTGGAGCATCACCTGTGTCCCCCCGATCGTAACCAGCTCTTCCACCTTCGCCAGGATCTCATCCAGGGTGAGTTCATACGGTTCGATCCGGCCGGCGCGGGCGTGAAAGGCGCAGAAGGCGCATGACGCCTCGCAGACATTGGTGAAGTTGACGATCCGGTCGATAATGAACCCCACTTTGTCTCCCGGCTCTATGAGCCGCCGGCGAAAATCGGCCGCCATCCCCAATTCGATGATAGGCCAGCGGAAAAGGTCCGGCGCCTCCTCATGGCCGATCCGCCGCCCTGCATATATCTTTTCCTTCAGGATGTCCATTCTGTGAAACCCTTGTAAAGCCGGGAAATCAGCGCTCGGAAGCATAAGGAGGGCCGCCTCCCCCCACGTTTAAAAATCTTGCCGCGCCGATATTCCTGAGCAGCCCCGTCTCGCCGGCGCTTCGGAGGTAAAAGGCGAACGCCTCCCTCAGGGCGGGACTGAAAGAATACTTCAGATCGCCATAATAGGCGTCGATATCGTACCTGACCGCCGGGTACCTTTCCCGGGCTTTCCGAATGAGCCTACCCCGTTCAAGGTCGAGACAGCCGAGGGATTTGCGGTAGGAGTCAACGACCTGGGCGATCCGGGAGGAATGCGCGCTGACCGCGGCCTCCCGGACGGCAAAAACGGCGAACACTACGGGATAGCCCGTCTTTCTGAGCCACAAATCTCCCAGATCGTACGTATAGGGAGCCAGCTCCTGCATCATGGCCTCATTGCCGATGATCAGGGCCGCCTCGAGCCCCTGGCCCTTCAGCGAAGGATTGGGGTCGGTCGGGACATAAACCGGTTCGACGGCGTAATGCCTGTGCAGGAGCATCTTCAGAAGGATGACGGAGGTCTTTGAGGCGCTGGAGAGCCCCACCCTTTTCCCGTGCAGCTCCTCGATGGGGAGGTTGCTGGATAGGATGACGGAGTGAACATAACCTACCGAACTGAGGCAGAAATCAGGAAGGAGCACGACCTCGTCCTCAAGATCCGCATACGTTGCGGCGGAAATCGGGCTCATATCGAGCTCTCCCTTTTCCATCATCCGGTTGAGTTCGCTGGGGTGGCCGGGGACGACCCGGACTCCGGCAAGCGGTTCGATCTCGAACATATGATAATAAAAGGGATAACAATTAAGGTAATCGATATAGCCGAGGTTCATTGCCCGCGCCTCATCTCATAGTTCGCCGCCGCCCTGACTGGCCTTAGCCCCGCGTGTTCGATGAGTCTTCTGAGGTGCGACTCGCTTCCCGCATCGGCGGTCGTTGCGCCGGCGGAATGGACCACCTTCTCGTAATGGTAGGTCCCGCCGAGATCATCCACCCCAAAGCGCAAAAGGAGCTGCGCCATCTTCTCCCCGAGGTACATCCATAATGACTTCAGGTGCGGGACGTTGTGCAGGAAGATGCGGCTCGCGGCAAACAGGCGGATATCGCCGAAGCCGGTGGTTTGGGTCCGCCTGGCGCGAATTTCCGTTCGGGCATCGTGGTAGGGAAGCGGCACAAAGGTCTTGAACCCCCCCGT
>PNOO01000200.1 GCA_013824905.1 Syntrophus sp. (in: bacteria)
TGGAGGCCCCCCAGTTCTATGGCCTCTATTCACTGATGGTCTTTCTCGGGGCCGGGATCATTCTCCTGCCGGATATGCCTCTGATCACCATCATGTTTTATTCACAGGTGATCAACGGGGCGATCCTCCCCGTCATCCTCATCTTCATGCTCCTTTTGGTCAATGATCGAAAGATCATGGGGGAGTATACCAACAGCCTCGCGATGAACATCATCTCCTGGCTGACCGTGGCAATCCTGACCGTCCTGTGTTTGACCATGCTGGCCTTCGCGTTGTTCACCAAGTCGTGATGGCTCAGCCGTCGGACGCTTAATTCTTGTACAACTAATGAAACCGATTGAGGAGGTTAATCAGCCTCGTCGGTCACTACCCGGTTTTTGCCCTGGTTTTTTGCAGAATAAAGGGCTTTGTCCGCCCTGGCCACAAGATCAACAACATCTTCCTCCCAGCTCGATCCAGTGTGGCGGATAAAACCGGCAATGCCGATACTCACCCCGGTGTTCACAAAGTTCTTTTGGCTATATTCTTTCTGAATTCTATCGGCTATTATAACAATTTGGTTCAATTCCGCTTGGATAAAAATGACACCGAATTCATCGCCTCCATACCGGAAGGCCCAGTCAACGTCCTTCCTGATTGACTGTAGTAGAATCCTACCCATTGCCTGAAGGAGCTTATCTCCTTCCTGGTGACCGACTTCATCATTATAACTCTTAAGGTTATCGACATCTGCCATCAGTAAAAAGATCTTATACCTTTGGCGTTCGGCACGCTGCGCCTCGGCCATTATCCTGCTGTCAAAGTAACGACGGTTATATAGATCAGTCAATGCATCATGGACAGCATGGAGTTCCAGCTGGCGAACAAGGCTCAGTTCCCTGACAAGCCGGTTCAGTTTGGCTTCCAATTCGTCGGCACAAAAAGGCTTGGTGATGAAATCACTGGCGCCGGCCTTGATCATATTGGTATAGGTGAAGGATTCGGCATACCCTGTGATCACGATAACGCCGATCTTCGGGTGATGCTCGCGAATATATTTGAGCAGCTGTATGCCATCCATGCTCGGCATGACGATATCGGTAAGCACGATGGTAAAAAGACCCGACTCCAACTTTTTGACGGCTGCCTTACCGTCTTCAGCCGTGTCGTAGTTAAACCCGAAAGAATCGATATAGGTTCCAAAAAGATCAAGATTGCTTTCATCATCATCTACAATCAGTATTTTATCCGTTGTCATGCTTCCTCACGCGTCCTCTTCAGCTTAATGCAGGATCTTGCCGATCCGGCTCCAGCGGACCCAGGTATCCTCATGGTTCCAGGACCAGTAGATGATCAGGGCCTTGCCCAGGACGTCCTTCATCTTGACGAAACCCCAGAAGCGGCTGTCATAACTCTCATCGCGATTGTCCCCCATGACGAAGATCGACTCTTCAGGGACCGTGACCGGTCCAAAGTTGTCCCTGGGTTGGACAGAGCCTGGAATGACAAGATTATCCACATACACCCCGTGCGTATCGTTTAAGGGAAGGCCGTTCAGGAGGAGCTTCTTGTTACGGATCTCGATGGTGTCCCCGGGAAGGCCGATGAGCCGTTTGATGAAATCCTTCGAGCGGTCTTCAGGGTAAATGAAGACCAAGATGTCTCCCCGTTTGGGGGTTCCGGTAGGGATCAATGTGGAGCGCAGAAAGGGCAGCTTTACGCCATAATTGAATTTGCTGACCAGAATATGGTCGCCGATCTGCAGCGTCGGTTTCATAGACCCAGAGGGTATTTTATAGGCCTGGATCACGAAGGTCCGGATAAAAAAAGCAATCACGATGGCAAGAAGGATTGCTTCGATATATTCACGTAATTTGGATTTAGGTTTACTCATTATGTTTTCCTTATGAATAGACGCTGGTTAATGTGATAATGACCATGATCAGGGCAAAGAAGCCCTTTACAAAGGTCCCCGCTACACGACCCAGGATAGCCCCGTAGGCCTCCCGGAGCGTCGGTTTGAGTCTATTTCGCGCAAGCAATTCCGATGTGAGGATGGCGATGAAACCACCGAGGAAAGTCCCTATGATGAGGCCAAGTCCCAGAATAAAAGGGGTCATGAGAAAAGCTCCGATAAATCCCCCGATCGTAAAGGCCCAGAATCCCTTCCGGGAGACGCCGAATTTTACGGCCCCCGCCATACCCACGGCAAAATCCGCGATTTCTGCAAGCGCAGACAGGAGCAGGAGGGTGACGAGGATCTTGATGCCGATCTTCTCGAAACCCGTGACCGCAGAGTAGACGAACGCATCGATGAGGATGATGACGGTCCCCGGAAAGCCGAAGAGGATGGAGAAGGCGCCGAACAGGAGCACCAGGATAAACAGGGTCAGTCCTCCAACCTCCAGGGGTGTCAAATTATTTTTTCCTCTTCAGACCCGAGGGGTTTATCTTTTCAAAAAAAAGTACAATCGGGCTGGCGATAAAGACGGTTGAATAGATGCCGGCGATCGTCCCCACAAGCAGGGTAAAGGCGAAATCATGGATGACGGCCCCCCCGAAAAAGAACAGCACGAGTAAAACAACAAAGACGGTAAAGGACGTCAGGATGGTCCTGCTGAGTGTCTGGTTCACACTGGCGTTAATGATATCCATCAACGGCATCTTGATGTTCTTGCGGGCGTTCTCCCGAATCCGGTCGAAGATCACGATGGTGTCATTGATCGAATAACCGATAATCGTCAGGAGCGCCGCGACGATGTTCAGATCGAACTCCTTATCGAAGAGGGAAAGAAAGGTGATCGTAATCAAAACATCGTGGATGAGCGCGACGATTCCGCCCAGGGCGTAGCGGAATTCAAACCGAACCCCCACATAGATCAGAATGCCGATCCAGGAGAAGATGATGGCTAGAAGGGCCTTCTTTGTCAGATCTTTTCCGACCTTGGGACCGACCATCTCGATCCGTCTTACCTCGTAGGCGCCCTTTCCGAAGGCGGTGGTGAGCGCTTCGTCGACACGGGAGGTCAACCCTTTGGGATCGGCGCTTGCCTCAGCCGTCCGGACGATCACCTCGTTGGGGCCGAACTGCTGGATGATGCTCCCTTCGAAACCCACCGCTTTAAAGGCGCCCCGGATCTTGTCGGCATCGGGGGCAGTGGGAAACTTGACCTGGATCAAAGATCCTCCCGCAAAATCGATGCCGTAGTTTGGACCCCCGTGCCAGATCAGAGAGGCAATGCCGATAATGATCACGGCAAGCGACAGGATGACGGCAGGCTTCATCAACCTGACAAAATTGTAGTTGGTGGTCGATTTTATGATTTCCATTGAATTCTCCTCAAAAACAAAAGGCGCCGGACGTCATCGTCCCGAAGGACACTGCAGGAGTCCGCTTCCGCACCCTAAATGCTGATCTTTTGGATCTTCCGATTCCAGATCAAATAATCAAAGATGATCCGTGTAACGACGATTGCAGTGAACATGCTTACCACGATACCGATGGTCAGTGTCACGGCAAAACCCTTGACCGGCCCGGTGCCGAAGCCGAAGAGGAATAGGGCCGCGACGAGGGTCGTCACATTGGAATCGAAGATGGTCAAAAAGGCCTTCGTGTAGCCGGCCTCGATGGCTGCCCTCAGCGTTTTTCCCAGCCGGAGTTCCTCCCTGATCCGTTCGTTGATCAGAACGTTTGCGTCCACGGCCATACCCAAGGTAAGCACGATGCCGGCGATGCCTGGCAGCGTCAACGTCGCCTTGAAAGCCGCCATGACGCCGAGCAGGAGCAGCATATTCATGGCCAGGGCGACGTCGGCGATAAAGCCGGTCAGGCGGTAGTAGATGATCATGAAGATCAGAATAAGAATGCTCGCGATAATACTCGCCCATGTTCCCTTGTCGATCGAATCCTGGCCGAGGGACGGACCCACCGTCCGTTCCTCGAGGATGTTCACCGGTGCAGGAAGAGCGCCGGCGCGCAGGACGATCGCCAGATCGGTCGCTTCCTCCATCGTGAAGGAGCCGGTGACCTGGGCCTGTCCACCGGAGATCCTCTCCTGTATCACCGGCGCGGAGTGGACCATACCGTCCAGGACGATGGCCAGACGTTTCTTGACATTGTCCCCGGTGATTCGGTCAAAGTCTTTCGCCCCCTGGGCGTTGAACTTCAATGAGACATGCGGCTCGCCGAAACGGTCGCCGATCTGGACCTTGGCGCTCTCAAGGGCGTCACCGGTCAGAAGAGATTTGTTATTAAGAAGAATCGGGTTCTGTGATCTGCGTCCGGAGGTCCTGTCCATACGGGATTCATAAGCGACGATTGAACCTTCAGGGATGTTCCCCTTCAGGGCATCATCAAGGCTATGTTCATCATCGACAAGTTTGAATTCCAGAAGGGCCGTTTGGCCGATCAGGCTTTTGGCCCGGGCCGTATCCTTTACCCCGGGTAGTTGGACGATGATCCGGTCCGTTCCCTGCGGGATGATTTCCGGTTCGGAGATGCCGAATTGATCGACGCGGTTCCGGATCGTCTCCAGACTCTGTTCGACGGCCATTTTCTTGATCTCCGCCGCGCGCTTGTCCCTGATCTTCAGGGTAACCAGCCCCCTGCCTTCGACCATCTCGGAGGTCGCGATTTCTAGGTCGGGATACTCATCTCTGAGGAGTTTTTCGAATGCGTCGCGGGCAGGGACGTCCGGAAACTCGAAGGTCCTGTCCCTGTCCTTGGTCCGCTCGCGGAGCTTGAAGCGGACCCTTTTGTCCATGAGGTTTTCCTTCAGATCGCCCA
>PNOO01000201.1 GCA_013824905.1 Syntrophus sp. (in: bacteria)
TATGGAATGCTCGCGGACGTGCGGGGCTTTGTCTGCCTTGCTGTCCGGACTGGCGGCGATGAGCGCTGCGACAATCCCTTCGTCCACCGGGACGATTCCCAGGGGGGTCCGAAAGCCGGCGCCCGGGAAGAGGGCGATCTTCTGGAGGTTGGGCGCCGTGTGGTTCGTCCCGAGGATGACGACCACTTCATATGCCCCGTTCCGAATCTGGTTGTAGCCGTCGGCGCAGATCTGGCCGGAGTAGATGTAACCGGCATGGGGGACGACGATGGCGAGCGGCGTTTGCGCCTGCGCGGGCGCGGCGCTTGTCATGAATTTTTCGATGGCGGATTTCAGAACGGCCGCCGATTCCGGGTAGAACTTTCCGGCCACGACGGGGGGGCGTATCTCGCCTCCATTCTTTCCCGCCTGGCAGGCCACGGCGAGCCCAAGGCTGAAAACGACGAACGGCATACCCAATTGCATGAAACTCATAGCGGATCTCCTTTCAGGTCCAGACGCCGGAGATCTTAGCGCGGCAGAATGCACAGAGGCCATTTTTTACGTGCATTTCCGCGATGAAGAACCCCCTGCGTTTGATCACCGCCTTCCCGCAGGAAGGGCAGTAAGTATGGTTTCCCGGATGGTCCGGGACGTTTCCCACATAGGCGTAGCGAATTCCCCGGCCTATCGCCATCTCCCGGGTCCGCTCCAGCGTTGCGACCGGTGTGGGAGGAAGGTTACGGAGCTGGTAGTCGGGATGGAAGCGGGTGAAATGGACGGGGACGTCGGGGCCGATCTCCCCCACGACCCAGTCGATCAGGCCGCGGAGCATCTTCTCCGAATCGTTAAGCGTCGGAACGACGAGGTTGACGATCTCCAGGTGGGCGCGGCTCCGCGCGATCTGCTTGATGCTCCTAAGCACGGGCTTTAGCTCGGCGCCGCAGACGTCGCGATAGAACGTTTCATCGTACCCTTTCAGGTCGATTTTGATGGCATCCAGTGTCTCGCAAAGCTCGGCGAGCGGCGCCTCGTTCATGATGCCGCAGCTGATCAGGGCGGAGCGGAGTCCCTGCTTTTTTGCCTCGCGGGCGATGTCGGTCATATACTCCACAAAGACCGTCGGCTCGTTGTAGGTGAAGGCGATGACCGACGCTTCCCGTCGTCCGGCGGAACTGACGATCAACGGCGGGGGCGTCGGGCGGACCTGATAGTCTTCCGGGGAGGCCTGGGAGATCTCCCAGTTCTGACAGAACTTGCACCGCAGCGGGCAGCCGGAGGTCGCCAGCGAAAAGGCCGCAGCGCCGGGGAGAAAATGGTAGAAGGGTTTCTTCTCGATCGGATCGATGTGGACGGTCATGGGGCGGCCGTAAACGAGACTCTTCAGTTCGCCGTTTACGTTCATTCGGGCGCGGCAGCGGCCGCGGTTGCCCGCCTTGATGACGCAGCCCTGGGCGCACAGAAGGCATTTGACGATCCCTGCCTCGTGACGCATCTGTTTTCCCGACAGCTTTTCCTGAGGGTTATGGCACTGGCGGCAATCGGCGCCGGCAAGGGGGACGGAGGTCCAATAGCGCGCCCTGGGCGCCGAATGGATCAGGGCGGTTTGCGTATCGAGGGCGAAGAGAAGTCCGTCATGATCGTCCGTGAGCAGACGCTCCCAGAAGTGGGAGGAGAGGCACAGCCCCGCACCGCCGAGGATCGGGGTGATCCCGGTCAGGGTCTTAAGAAAAGCGCGTCGGGAGATCATGGCCTTCTTCCTGGTCATCCTTCAATACATCCGGCAATACATCCGGTCAACCTTGCACCGGGCCTGCCTGCCGACGAAGTACCGTTGGGTGTGGCACGCCCGGAGACTCGGTCTTTTCATCTCACGGTAAGAAAGCTTGTGATAGTATAGGAAGATAGCCGGGAGGTGTCAATGGAAAAGGACATGGAAAAGGACGAATCAATGACGCTTCAAATGCTGCAGTTTTGTGGAGACCCTCGTTTGAGAGTGTTATTATGCATGACGGAGGGTGTAAGGTTTTCTTCCGGAACAAAACAATTATGGCTATTAATGCGGCTAAAAAAATTTCGGGAAACAAACATCGAACTGTAGTATTTAAGAAATCAGTCTGCCCGACACAAGACCAAATTCAAGGAAGTACCATGAATAGCCTAATCGAGATCCTCCCGACGGACATTACCACACTGAAGGTGGATGCCATCGTCAATGCCGCCAATACGTCGCTGCTCGGCGGTGGCGGTGTGGACGGGGCCATTCACCGGGCCGCCGGGCCGGAGCTCCTGGCCGAATGCCGGACTTTGAACGGTTGCGAGACGGGCAACGCCAAAATCACCAAGGGGTACCGTCTCCCTGCAAAGGTCGTCATCCATACTGTGGGTCCCATCTGGCATGGCGGGACACGGGGCGAGTCCGGGCTGCTGCGGAACTGCTATCTAAGCTCCTTCCGTCTGGCCCGCCTTAATGACGTCAAAAGCATCGCCTTTCCCGCCATCAGCTGCGGGGTGTACGGATACCCTCCGTTGAAGGCTGCGTGCATCGCCCTCTCTGTCGCACGCGACGAGGCGACCGAGGGACATTTTGACAGGATCGTCTTCGCCCTGTTTACTGCTGAAACGTTGAAGGCATACCGTGATGCGGCGGCAGAACTGAATCTGTAATGAAATCGATTTTCCACCTCCCGCGGCTGTAAAGTGTGTTTTTTATGATTATCTGCAGAGGGGCATTGCGAAAACGGTTTACTTCACCGCGCCGCTTCTCTTCAGAAGGGATGCAATCGACTCGGCCAGCCGGCGGTACTCCGCGGCGTTGGGATGGATAGGGTCGGACAAGAGTGCCCCGTTGGAGAGCAAGGATGGCGGTCACTTTTTGCGGGTTGCTGAATCTTCCGTATAGTGGAGGTCCTTCCATACGGCGAAGGCCGCCTTGATTGCCGCTATGGCCCCTTCGATACTCATGAAACCCGTATTGACAGTCAAGTCGTAGTAGATGGGGTTTGTCCAGTCGGAGCCGAAATGCTTGCAGTGGAAGGCATTCCGATCCGCTTCCGTCTTGTAGACATGGCGTTCTGCAGTCTCGAAGTCGGTACTCGAATCCCTCATGGCGTTGCGGATCCGGATCTCCCGGGGTGCGATGAAGCGAACGCGGAAAGTCTCTTCGGGGGGCAGTACGAATTGTCCTCCCCGGCCTATGATGATCGTATTGCCTTGCTTGCCGATCGTACCGATGACTTTTGTAAGGTAGCGGAGGTATTCATCCGGCCAAATGTGGCGGGTCCGGAACATGGAATCGATCCAGAAGTCCCGCCGTCGGACTTCCTTTTCGTCCAGGGATGCGATGATCTTCTCACTGATATCCGCCCGTTCTGCGACCTGCTGGATGATTCTGGAACCGATGAGATCCATTCCCAGGTCTTTCGCCAGCCGCCGAGCAATCTCGGTACCGCCGCTTCCCGGATCCCGGGAAATGGTGATGCAGGGAAGGGGAGAGGCGCGCTCCTGCTTCTGCTCGATCCTCAGGCGTTGCCATTTCGTAATTTGCTCTTCTACGATATGATTCAAGGAACGGCTTTTCGCTTTCTGCATAGAAAACCTCCTTTCCGAGGAATGAAGGTTGATGATAACTCAACCGCTTATTTTTTTTATAGAAGGAAGACGGTTGTGTGTCAAGGAAATTCACCGACAAGGCTCGTGGGCCGTATGTTGACAGGATCACGGATTTATTAGATAAGGCCATATTGCACAAGAGGATGGAGGTCATATGCCGCAGATCTATCGATATGATGTGGTCGTCACAGACGATGTGATTGATGAGAATGGTCACGTAAACAATATTGAATATTTACGCTGGATGCAGGACGCTGCTATTCATCATGCCGATAGCTGGGGATGCGCTCTTGCCACAAAGGCCGCTGGGGCGGCTTGGGTTGTACGCTCCCATCGAATAGAATACCTCAAGCCTGCCTTTAGCGGTGAGCGCATCAGCGTGTTGACGTGGGTATCCAACTTTCGAAGGGTACAATCTCTCCGGAAATACAAGGTAATTCGTGTGGAAGATGATGCCGTTCTTGCCGAGGCTGAAACGGATTGGATCTTCGTGGATGCCCAGAGCGGTCGATTACGCTCCATCCCCAAGGAAGTGTCAACGGTATTCGAATTGGTACCGGAGGAGAGAGAAGAAGAGATCCTCGTTCATACAAAATCTTTGTCAAGACAAATGGGAATAAGAAGAGGGACAATAAATAAAATGTGAGACGTCGGACAGGGTTGCGAATGACCGCGAGTCAGGGAAAATACCCGCAGGCGGGTAGTGTGGGGAAAGCGGAGATGTATTATCGGGGAATCACATCCCCACTGCCGGGGTTTTCTTCAGAACTCGGAAGGGCTTCGCCCATATCATCAGCGACCGGATCTCCGCTTTGGGCTCCCGGTTCTGCTTCGCCTTTGGGTTGTTTGGCCTCTGCACGGCGGGCCGCCTTGTCTTTTTGCTTCTGTTGCCGGGCGATTTCCCTCTGTCGCTTCTCGAAGGTGAATTTCGTTCTTGCCATTGTTTACCACCCGTTGCCTTTCATGCAGTCTGCAATCACTGCAAATGAAAAAAAGAGGCATCCCGTCACGTTTTCCCGTGTCGGAATGCCTCTTTGGTCATAAAGTAAAAACTACACGGGTTTTACGTTTTCTGCTGCCGGGCCTTTCTGACCCTGAGCAACATCGAAACTGACGCGCTGGCCCTCGGCTAAAGTCTTGAACCCGCCGGCCTGAATGGCGCTGTAA
>PNOO01000202.1 GCA_013824905.1 Syntrophus sp. (in: bacteria)
CTGGCCGCCAGGCTGAAAGAGGGACGGGCCGTTTCGGACCTGAGGGGTCTGTGCACCATCTCCGCGGAGAAAAGTCCGGGGGTGCTGGAACTCCCCTCCCACGAGGAGACGGCCGCCGATCCCTCCGCCTTTACGGAGATGTTCCTTAGTTTCTACCGGAATCAGGACCACCGGACGGCGCAGGCGCTCTGCCAGCGCCAGGATTCGCGCTGGCTCATCCACAATCCGCCCATGCCGCCGCTTACCGAGACGGAGATGGATGAGGTGCATGGGATGGACTTTGAGAGGGATGTCCACCCCTATGACCGGCGCAGGGGAAAGGTGCGGGCGCTGGAGACGATCCGCTTTTCCATCCCCACCCACCGGGGATGCTATGGGGAGTGCCACTTCTGCGCGATCGCCGTCCACGAGGGGCGGACCGTCAGCTCCCGGAGCGAGGCATCGATCCTCCGCGAGGCGGAAAGCCTCTCCTCCCTCCCCGATTTCAAGGGGTACATCCTCGACGTCGGAGGGCCGACGGCGAACATGTACGGTTTCGAATGCCGGAAAAAGCTTCTCCGGGGGGCCTGTCCCGAGAAGCGCTGTCTATACCCCGTTGTCTGCGGCTCTCTTAGGCCCGATCACGGCCGCCAGCTCTCCCTGCTGAAAAAACTCAGGCGAATTCCGGGCGTCAAGCAGGCGGTCGTCGCTTCCGGCATCCGTTATGACCTCGTCCTGGCTGACCCAAAACAGGGCATCCCCTATCTTAGCGAAGTCGTCCGCCACCATGTCTCCGGGCAGATGAAGATCGCCCCCGAACACTCGGAGGACCGGGTCCTCGAGTGCATGGGAAAACCCGGCAGGAACGGACTGATCGCCTTCCGCGATCTCTTCCGACGGCTCACGGCGGAGGCGGGCAAGGAGCAGTTCCTCACCTACTATCTGATCGCGGCCCATCCCGGCTGCACCGCCAAAGACATGGAAGCGGCGCATCGTTTCGCATCGCGGGAGCTTGCCATCCGTCCCGAGCAGGTCCAGCTCTTCACCCCAACCCCCTCCACGATTTCAACGCTCATGTATCACACAAAACGTGATCCCTTCAGCGGAAGAGCGCTCTTTGTCGAGCAAACATCCGCCGGGCGGGAGCGCCAGAAAAAGATTTTGGTTGCGAAAAAAGGCCTTCTCAGGTATGGAATTCCAGGACTCAATCAAACGACCAAGGAGGAGGAATCATGGGTAAGGATAAGGACGTCAAAAAAGAAGCCAAGAAGAAACCTTCCAAAACGTTGAAGGAGAAGAAAGAGGCCAAGCGGGCAAAGAAGTCGGGGAAGACCGGAGAGATTTGATACAACCGGTGACCAGGCGCCTGCCACTGCCGCTCGTGGACTTCCACGTCCATCTCTTTCCGGACAGGCTGTTTGATGCGATCCGGCGGAAGTTCGTTGCGGATTACGGCTGGAAGGTCCTCCACCCACTCTACTGGCGAGAGAGTCTGGCCTATCTGCGCGAGCGGGGGGTCGGCACGGCGGTGTATTCCAATTACGCCCACCGGCCGGGAATCGCCCGGGGACTGAACGACTGGAACCTGAATATCCTGGCCGAGACACCCGACCTATACTGCTTCGCGGCTTTTCATCCCGAGGACGACGATGGTCTTGCCATGGCCGCAGCGCTCCTCGACCATCCCCGGATCCTCGGCTTCAAGCTGCAACTCCTCGTGCAGCGGTTTTTCCCCGACGACGAGCGGCTCTTCCCTCTCTATGAGCTTGTGATGGAGAAGGGAAAGCGGCTCCTCTTCCATGTGGGCACAGGTCCCGTGGGAAACGAGTTCGTGGGGGTCGTCCCCTTCCGGCGTCTCCTTGCCCGTTATCCCGGTCTCCCCGCGATCATCGCCCACATGGGGGCCCTCGAGTATGGGGCATTCGGAGAACTTATGGCCGATCACCCGCGGCTATTCATGGATACGGCCTTCTCGTTTATTCCCCGCCTCGGTTCGATGTTCGATCTCGGAGGCGATTTTCTGGAACGGTACCGCGACAGGATCCTCTACGGTTCGGACTTTCCCAACATCCTCTTCCCCAGGGAGGATGAGATCGATACCCTGCTCAACCTCAATCTTTCCCAGGAATTCTATGATGCGGTCTTTCGCGACAACGGCCTTTGCCTCCTCCGTGAAAGCGGTCAGACCCTGCCGTAATCGTCCGCGAGCCGCTGGATGTCGTCCTCCCCGAAATACTCCCCCGTCTGGACCTCGATGAAGGCCGCATCCGTCCCGCCGGTATTCTGGAGGCGGTGGGCCGCACCGCAGGGAATGTCGACCGTCTCTCCCTTCCGGAGGGCGATCTCACGCCCGTCGAGCGTGACGAGCGCCTCTCCCGCGAGGAGATACCAGTGCTCCGCCCGGCGGCTGTGGCGCTGAAGGCTGAAGCGCTTCCCCGGATAGACCACGATCCGCTTGACCTTGTGGTCAGCCTCGTCGGCCAGGACCGTGTAGTATCCCCACGGACGGTGATCCGTTTCCATCATGTATGCCTCCATACCATCCGATATCTTCTCGAATAAGAGCGGTTTGAGCTGCCATAACATACCCCCCGAGCAAAGGGAAGCCTATCCGACTTTTACATGCTTTCCAAACACAGCAGGCATGTGCGACTGGCGCATGCACCATCCCGAATCATGCCCTGGCCGGGCGGCGCCTCATTTCAGGTTGGTGTCGCGGAGACGCCGGCCTTCGATTCCGGCAATCTCGCGCATGAGCACATATCCCAGCCGGGGCTGCTTCTCCATAAGGCCGTTAAGTGCGGCATAGTTCAACTCGATGAGGTCGGTCTCTTTGGGAAGAAGCACGTCTGCGCTGGCCGGAAGCCTGTCAAGGAACTCAATCTCGCCGACGAGGGGCTGCCCGGAAAGGGTGACGATGTACTTTCCATTTGCCCAAACCTCAGCCTGGCCTTCCAGAATGATGAACATCCTATCCAAGGTCTTTCCCTGCTGAATGATGCGCTCTCCCGCTTTGCCGCGCCGCAATGTGGCCGCTGTTTTCAACGCCTCTCTTTGTTTGGTCTCGCACAGGGAGCGGTAAATCTGCCGCAGTACCGTCACTCAGTCGCTGGACTTGCCCGGTGACAACAGTATCAGCCAATTCTCCCACCTCTAAATCGGCCACTCCAGTGTGATGTTCGGTAGTTTTATGTCCAAAGGAACTGCCTAACCTCGATCAAGCGATGCAGGTTCCTTTGCTCTTCCTCGTCCCACTTCTTCTCCAACCGCCAATGGTTTTTCAAAGCGGTATCGTAGGCCGCGTACTTCTTCTTGTCATAGTCCATGAGCTGGCTGTTATCGCTTCCGGGTATCTTCTTCCATCGCATGGGTGGTTTCTTCAAGCCGTGTTCGTCAAGAGGGCTTCTACGGGCAGGACGTCTTTGCGTCCACCAACGATAGAGCGAGCGGATTTCTCTCCATGCGTGCTTGTGCGCCGGATCGGAATACCAATCAACAAGCTGATCCGGTTTCTCCTTCTCGACAAAATCGACTAGAAGCTGAAAGACGGCGTGGAGCAAGATATAATCTTTGTCACACCAGCCTTTCTCCAGACTATAAATCTTCAAAACTTTCATCACATTATCTTCCTGTTGAACGGTTTGCGCATAACCGGCGGCTGTCTCCGGGGTCCTTGAAAAAAGCACCCACCTTACACGCCGCCCGGTTCATGCGCTCGTTCGGCCACAATCGCCCGAATTTGGTTCACAGCTTCCCAGATTACACCCCCATTCACTCATCCGGCACCGTGCATCACGCATCTAATAATCTCCGTTGCAGCAGTGTCTGCATATCGCGACGGCCATCGACAATCAACAGAACGTAGATGTTTTTGTCGATGACTCGGTAAATGATACGGTAAGGTTTGAAGAAAATCTCGCGGTATTCACGAATCCCCAGCGCCACCAGTTCTTTAGGATAGGCACCCCGCTCGGGGAATTCGGACAACGTGGAGAAGGCTTTCTCGACCTTCTTCAAAACGTAGTCCGCTTTTTGAGGCGCATCGTGCAAAGCGATGAAGTTATAAATCTCTTCGAGATCACGTGCTGCGTCATTTGTTAGCAATACCGCGAACGACATCAGTGATCCTCCCGCTGTTCACGCAGACGTTTAATCACATCCACTGCAGGCAGGACCTTGCCTTCCTCAATCTGACGCATACCGATCGCAAGGATTTTCAGGAGGGCCATTGTTTCCAGGGTTTGCTCGTAGCTCTCTATGCCCTGTATGACCACCTTGGCTTCACCATTTTGGGTGATGATCAGCGGCTCTTGATGTTCGCCCAGCTTCCTTACAATTTCGGCGGCATGGGCCTTCAGGTAACTGATGGGCTTGATCTGGCTGGACAGTTTCATAAGGGTACCTCCATTTCTTAGATGTGACTAAATATAGTCCATAAACAGGTCAATTGTCAAGATTGATTGTGGTTTGCTCGACGCTGTGTCAGATGGTTGTCTTTTTTATACCCGGCAGATAGCTTCTGAAACAATGGTCAGATCGACACGTTATGTGATCCCTCTCTCTTACACCTCAAATCGTTCAAGCTGATCAAAGTCCAATGTAGCGAAATAATCCTCAACCCTCTCCGCTCTTCGGATTTCGACTACCTCGCCATCCTCGCGAAGCAGTAATTCGGAAGACCGAAGTTTGCCGTTGTAGTTGAATCCCA
>PNOO01000203.1 GCA_013824905.1 Syntrophus sp. (in: bacteria)
CCTTCATCACAGCCGGAATAAAAACCATGGCAGGCAGGACCGCGAACAAAGACTTAAGGCGGAAAAACCCTCAGTGCATCCGGAGAACGATGGGCATGGGCCGGTGGGGACGCTGTATGTGGTTGCCACCCCGATAGGGAACCTGGAGGATATCACGCTTCGGGCTATCCGGATTTTGCGAGAGGTTCGACTGATTGCAGCAGAGGATACGCGCCATACGCGGATTCTTCTCGATAAGTACCAGATCCCCACCTCTCTAACGAGTCTTTATGATCAGAATGAAGCAAAAAAAAGCGGTTTGCTTCTCAGGAGACTGCAAAAAGGAGAAGATGTTGCTTACGTCTCGGATGCGGGAACACCGGGGATCTCCGATCCCGGCTATATCCTGGTCAAGAAGGCGATCTCCTGCGGCATCAGAGTGGTGCCGGTTCCGGGGTCATCGGCGCTGATTGCAGCCCTCAGCGTCTCCGGCCTGCCGATGGACAACTTCATTTTTCTCGGCTTTCTGCCGGTAAAGCAGGTTCGACGCAGACAGCTATTGGCTTCTCTTAAACAGGATGAAAGGACACTCGTTTTTTATGAATCGCCGCGCCGACTGTTGTCCTCCCTGCAGGATATCGATGAATTGTTGGGGGAGAGAGAGGTGGTTGTGTCAAGGGAAATGACCAAAATTTATGAGGAGTTTCTAAGAGGACCGGCCGGCAGGTTAATCACCGATCTGGGGGAGGGACCAATCAGAGGGGAGGTGACACTGATCGTTGCAGGCCGCTCCGGAGCGGCGCCGGAGTATTCCGATGAGGAACTTCTCCACTGTTATCAAGAGGTGCGGCACGCGGAGAGAGAGGAACTGTCAGTCCGGGATATGGCGGACAGGATTGCACAGGAGACCGGGGTTTCCCGGAGGCGGATTTACCGTCTTCTTCATTCGCCTTGATCTGTTTTCTGAGATGTGATAACGGACAACGGTCAAATAGACATCCTCGGAAGCAGGGGAATTCGTTGGAACAACCGCCGTTTTTTGGGGAGGACTGAAGGAGGCGATCATGGCTGTGACGGAAGAGTTGTCCGGGGGAGACAGGAAGGGGATCATGATGATTGAAGGGCGTGTACTTAAACCACAAGATGTTATTCATGATTTGCTTGATGTGCTGGAGGATTCATCCGGGTTTCCGGGGCAAGGACTTTCGGGCAGGGGAGCCGGGCGCGAGAAGATTTACGATCTTGTAGATGTCGTCGAGAAAAAACCACGGATGGCGTTTGTCGATACGGGGCTGCATGAAGAGATCATGAAGCGGGCTGCGGAAATAGCAGAAAAGGTCTCACGGGAGGTTATCCCGACTGTTGCCGAGCGGGTCATCCGCGAGGAAATTGAAAAACTGAAAAAGAGTATGTGAAGGGTCGCCCGATGCCGGTATTCATTTTTTTTCTGTTTACAGTCATGATCTTTTGTCCTTCTCTTTCTCTGGGTGAGGAAAGAGGGAGGACACAGGCCTTCGAAACGGAAGGAATTGCTGCGGTTATCGGTTCTGATCTCGCCCATGCGAGGGATGATGCTGTTCTGGATGCACTGCAGAAGGCGGTCACACGGGCGACGGGACAATGGCTTACTCCGCAGGATGCGGAACGGGAGTACGAGAGACTGAGGGAACGGATCTATGATCGAGCCGAAGAATTTACTCAGGATTTCAGGATCATTTTCGAAACATCCGATCCGGATATCTATTCCGTGACGGTCCGGGCGACGGTTTTTTCGGACAGGATCAGAAAAGACCTTCAGGAGCTCGGTCTCATCAATCCCCCTGTGCAAAATCCTTCGGTGACCAGGATTTTCCTGACGATCCGGGGGATCCGTACCTATAGCGATTACGTCCGCTTGCGAGGAATGCTAAAGGAACGTATATCGGGGATTCGAGAGGCTCTCCCCCGGGAGGCGTCGTGGGGGTCGGCCCGTTTTGATATTGCGGCGGAAGGAACGGTCGCGGCTGTAGCCGAGCGGCTTAGAGAAAAACTGGCGGCGGATATTCAGCATCAGGACGATCGGTTCCTGGAGCTCAATCTGAGGTGAACAGGTAGACGAGATCATGTTGAAAATATTCCAACGATTACTTTTATTACTGGCACTGCCGGTCTTGGTCGGCTGTGCTGCAAAGATTCCTCATGTGGTCATTTCCGATTTCGACAAAAGAGGAACGAGGCTCATTGCTGTCATGCCCATCAAACACAGCACTTCCGATCCGAAGTCTGTAGAGATGCTGCGGGCCAAACTGGTCGAAGAACTCTATTTTAAAGGTTATCCCAAGATTCCGTCGGGAGTGATCGATGAGAAAATAGCCGGATCGTCCTTTATCGGCAGCGGGGGAATGGTCTCTCCACAAATGGTGGGCGAAATGCTGAAAGTCGACGCGGTTCTGTACCCAACCCTCAACGAAAGCCGGATGGGCAGCAGCGTCATCTATGCTTCGACAGTTGCGGAAGCCGAATTTGAGCTGTTCAGCGCAAAAACGGGGGAGAGTCTCTGGCGTGTGCGGCACAAGGCGGTTTACCGTAATTATGGTTTCACACGTAAACATCTGGAACTGAAATCTTCGCAGGTGTATGAACCGGCGATTCAGGAGGTTGTCACCCGGGCATTGGAAACCCTGCCGGATGCCGGCGGTTTATGAAAGATGTTTTTTGTGGAGGAAACCATAGACAAGGAGATCCTTATTTTGTATCTGGCATCCTTGTTTTACGAAGGCATGAAACCTGATACTGTTGAGAACTGAAGCATGAATATCCCGAATCTTCTGACGCTGCTGAGAATTATTTTGGTCCCGGTCGTTGTCATCTTTCTCATTCAGGGTTTATTCCTCAAGGCGCTGATCACGTTCATCGTGGCAGCCCTTTCCGATGGCCTCGATGGATTCCTTGCCAGGACCCTGCACCAACAGACCGCACTGGGGGCTTATCTGGATCCGATCGCCGACAAAGCGCTTCTGGCCAGTTCCTTTGTGACGCTATCGGTCCTGCATTACATTCCGGGATGGCTCACGGTGATCGTCATCAGCCGCGACGTCATCATTCTTCTCGGCATCTCCTTGCTTTCCATCATGTCGATCTCAGTAAAAATCCGCCCAACTTTCGTCAGTAAGATCACCACGGCCCTGCAGCTCAGTACGGTCCTGATCGTTCTTTCCGACCGATGTATACCAGGTTCTTTCAATGAAATCTGGCAGACAGCCTTCTTCTGGTTAACCGCCTTTTTTACCATTATTTCCGGCCTGGATTATATGATCAGAGGCCAGAAACTCATCAATCAGGACGCAAAAAAGTGATATTTGCCTTGACATCACTATATTTTCTTGTTAGATAAAGCTCCCTTTCCGAGGAGAGGAACTTCTGTAGGCACGTAGCTCAGTGGGAGAGCGCCATCCTGACGCGGTGGATGTCCAGGGTTCAAATCCCTGCGTGCCTACCATTATTGAAATTAAGGATGTCCTCTTGACAAAGAGGTAAGGGACAGGACGTGTTGGATCCGTTGTGGGCGGCAGGTATTGATGAGGGCATCATCGCAGTGTGCTGATGCCCTTTCTTCGTAGGAATAGCAAAATGGTTGAGCAGATAAGGATAATACTGCCGGATGGAAATGAGGCATTGGTTCGGTCCGGGCTGACGGTGAAAGAAATCCTTACCGGCCGGAATGAGGCGAAGCTCGCGTCGGCTGTGGCGGCTAAAGTAAACGGCGGGACGGTTGATCTTAATCACATGTTGACTGGTGATGTTGCTATAGAACTGATTGATGCGGCGTCACCGGAGGGACTTTCGATCCTTCGCCACAGCATGGCCCATGTCATGGCCCAGGCGGTTCAGGACTGCTTCCCCGGCGTTCAGGTGAGCATCGGTCCTTCCATCGAAGACGGTTTCTATTACGATTTTGAATATGGTGAGAGTTTCACGCTGCAGGATCTCGATCGGATAGAATCCCGGATGCGGGAGATCGCCACCGCGGATTATCCTTTTGAACGCCGTGAAGTGAGTCGGGAAGAGGCTGTGGATCTCTTCAGAAATAAGGGTGAGCATTACAAAGTCGAACTGCTTAACGACCTGCCGGCAGACATAAAGACAGTCAGCCTTTACACCCAGAATGGCTATGTCGATCTTTGCCGCGGGCCGCATTGCCCGTCAACGGGGATGATCCGGGCTTTCAAGCTCCTCAATGTGGCCGGCGCATACTGGCGGGGCGACGAGCGCAACAAGATGCTCCAGCGTATCTACGGGACCGGCTTTGCGACGAAAGAGGGGCTCGATGAACATCTGCGGCTCCTGGAAGAGGCGAGAAAGAGGGACCATCGCCGTATCGGCAGGGAACTGGATCTCTTCCAGCTGAACGACGAAGCGGGTCCTGGACTTGTCATCTTCCATCCCAAGGGGGCCCTGCTTCGGACGATCATCGAGGACTGGGAGAAGAAAGAACACCTCAAACGGGGCTATGACCTGGTCATCGGACCGCAGATCCTCAAGGTTGATCTTTGGAAGCAGTCCGGCCATTTCGATCATTACCGCGAAAATATGTACTTCACCGAGGTGGATGAGCAGATATACGGGATCAAACCCATGAACTGCCTCTCCCATATGCTGATCTACAAATCGAAACTTCGTTCCTATCGTGATCTGCCGCTGCGTTATTT
>PNOO01000204.1 GCA_013824905.1 Syntrophus sp. (in: bacteria)
GGTCCGCAAGACGGACAGCAATCAGCTCTTTTTGGACTCCATGAACTCGTAAGCTCGTTAAAAAGAGCTTGATTTAACTTGTAAATGGTTATAAACACCCGCTGATATTATCGGGAGGAGCGATGCTCTCGATGGATTCGCGAAGTCGGCAGCTTATACATTTTGAAGAGGAGAACAGTCAGCTATGAAAGAAGGTATTCATCCGGAATATAAAGATGCCACCATTACCTGCGTCTGCGGGAACGTGATCAAAACGAGATCCACCCGCCAGGACATCAAGACAGAAATCTGTTCCCAGTGCCATCCTTTCATAACGGGGAAGCAGAAGATCATGGATGTTGCAGGCCGTGTGGAAAGATTCAAGAAAAAATACGCCGGCAACGAGAAACAGGCGGAGAAATCCGCGTAACGCCCATCCACTTTTCACGACGGGGTTCCTGCCGCGGCGGCGCCATGCGCAGGTTCTCCTGCCTCTGAAGTACAGGGACGGCGCCGTGGGCTTGCGGGCGCCGTCTTTTTTGGAAAATCACTCCGCCACACATACCGGAATTCGCATCGGTCATGCCTTCCTGCCCTGTCGGTTAGGCGCGAGTGGTTTATAACCGGCGTCGGTCGCTCCCGGGCTGGAGAAGGAACAACACACCATGTTTTCGCGGCTCAAAGATGTAGAAGGGCGTTACCTGGAGCTGGAACAGCTCCTCAGCGATCCGGCCATCGTCGGCAAGCCCGGGGTCTACCAGAAGTATGCCAAAGAGCATTCCGATCTCCGCCCTCTTATCGAAACCTACCGGGATTATGAGAAAACCTCTCGCCGCATCGAGGAGGACCAGACTCTCCTGAAAGACAGCGACGAAGAGTTGCGGGAACTGGCCAGGGAAGAGCTGCCCTCTTTGCAGGAAGCCCTGAAATCTTTGGAAAGCCGGCTCAGGATTCTCCTTTTGCCCCGTGATCCGAACGACGATAAAAATGTCTTTCTCGAAGTCCGCGCCGGTACAGGCGGCGATGAGGCCGGGCTTTTTGCGGAAGACCTCTTTCGGATGTACGCCCGCTTTGCGGAAACCAGCGGCTGGAAGGTGGAGGTGATGAGCAGCACCCCTGCCGGCGGCATGGGAGGTTTCAAGGAGATCATTGCCCTGATTGCGGGGAGGGGCGCGTACAGCCGGTTGAAATACGAAAGCGGCGTCCACCGGGTCCAACGGGTTCCGGTCACAGAGGCCCAGGGGAGGATCCATACCTCGGCGGCCACGGTCGCAATCATGCCGGAGGTGGAGGAAGTGGAACTCACTGTCGATCCCAATGATCTTCGGATCGATGTCTACCGTTCGACCGGTCACGGCGGCCAGAGCGTCAACACGACCGACTCCGCCGTCCGGATCACCCACCTGCCGACGGGACTCGTGGTGACCTGCCAGGATGAAAAATCCCAGCTCAAGAACAAGCACAAGGCAATGGGCGTCCTTCGGGCCAGGCTTCTGGATCTGGCGGTGAAGAAGCAGAATGCCGAAATCTCCGAGACCCGGAAAAATCAGGTGGGGAGCGGGGACCGAAGCGAGAGGATCAGGACGTACAATTTCCCTCAGGGAAGGGTGACGGATCACCGGATCGGGCTGACCGCCTACAACCTGGAAAATTTTCTGAACGGGGGGATCCAGTTCATGATCGACGCCCTGACGACCCATTATCAGGCCGAAGCGCTCAAGCAGTCGAGCTAAAGACCCATTGATCGTCTTCCCTCGGCCGGCGTCGTTCGACGTCCCGGGGAGCAGTAAGGGGGCTTTTATTAATGATGGATATCCGAACCCTTCTCCATCAGACGACCCGCAAGCTCGCCGCCGGCGGAAGCCCCTCCCCCCGGCTCGACGCGGAGGTCCTCCTCATGAGTTTTCTGAAGACCGACCGTCTGCAGCTCTGCGTGCATCCGGAAAGGATACTTACAGAGGAAGAATGCGCCGGGTTTTCCCTGTGGGTCGACAGAAGGCGCCAGGGCGAACCGGTCGCCTACATCACAGGGGAAAAAGAGTTCTGGTCGCTTCTTTTTGAGGTCAATCGCGACGTCCTCATCCCGAGGCCGGAGACAGAATGCCTCATCGAAGAGGTCCTGAAATACTATGGCCCGGAGTCGGATGATCTGCGGATCATCGATATCGGGACGGGAAGCGGTGCGATCGGCGTGGCTCTCGCCGTGGAGATCCCTGCGGCCATCGTTGTGGCGACGGACATCTCACGGGGGGCGCTGGAGGTGGCGCGCCGGAATGCCGACCGCCACGGTGCAGCCGGGCGGATGGAATTTTTTGAAGGGAGCCTTTTCACGTCCGCGGTTGGAGAAGTTGACGTCATCGTTTCCAACCCGCCTTACATCCCGGATGACGTTTACCCTCTGCTGCCGGAGGGGATCCGGGCGTTCGAGCCGCGCGAGGCCCTTATTGCCGGTCCCGATGGCGCCGCCTTTCACCGGAAGATCATCCGGGAAGGAGCGGGCCTCCTGAAACCGGGCGGCCGGATATTCCTGGAGATCGGTGAGGGGCAAAAGGGGCTTGTCGATTCCCTCTTTAGGGATGAGGGATGCTATACGGACATTTATTTCCGCAAGGACTATGGCGGGATGGAGCGTGTCGCGGCGGCCAGAAGAAAGATCTGAGGGTATGGGGAGGGGGCTTGGATCCCTCCGAAAAAATCTCCACTGCGCGCTTCCGGGATCTCATATCCCCGTTGCGCAGCGGTTCTGTAGTGGATGAGGGATCTGATTTGCCAGTGGCGCATATGCAAGAGGATTGAACGATGGACAAGATGGTGATCGTCGGGGGTGAGAAGCTTGCCGGAGAGGTCCGGATCAGCGGCGCCAAGAATGCCGCGCTGCCGATCCTGGCCTCATCGCTTCTGGTCGACGGATGGAATACCTTTCACAATATTCCGGATCTTTTGGATATCAAGACGATCAAGAAGCTCCTCAAAAGCCTCGGTGTGGAGATGGAAGGGGAGGAGACTCTTCGGATCAACGCCGGCGGGATCACCCAATGCGAGGCCTCCTACGATCTGGTCAGGACCATGCGGGCCTCGATCCTGGTGCTCGGCCCCCTTGTGGCAAGGATGGGAGAGGCGCGGGTTTCCCTGCCGGGGGGCTGTGCCATCGGGGCGAGGCCGGTGAATCTCCATATTAAGGCCCTCCGCGAGCTTGGGGCCGAGGTGGCGTTGAAAGACGGTTATGTCGAGGCGAAGGCCTCACGGCTCAAGGGGGCGGAGATCTATTTTGATATTTCAACGGTCACGGGGACGGAAAACATCATGATGGCCGCGACGCTGGCGGAAGGGACAACCATCCTGAAAAATGCGGCTCGCGAGCCGGAGGTCGTCAATCTGGCCGAGGTGTTGATCGGCATGGGCGCCCGGATCCATGGAGCGGGGAGCGATGTGATCACCATCGAGGGGGTGGAGAGTCTCCATCCTGCGGATGCAAAGGTCATTCCGGACAGGATCGAAGCGGGGACCTTCCTGATCGCCGCCGGAATCACCGATGGAGATATCCGGATCACAGGCTGCGAGCCCCTCCATCTCGATGCGCTGATCGCTAAACTGCGGGATGCAGGGATGTCCATCGATACGGCTGAAGACACCATCCGGGCGAAAGGAGGCGGCATCTTGCGGAGCGTGGACGTCAAGACCCTTCCCTATCCGGGTTTTCCGACGGATCTGCAGGCCCAGATCATGGCCTTGATGGCGGTTGCGGTCGGGCTTTCCGTCATCACGGAAACGGTGTTCGAGAACCGTTTCATGCATGTCAGTGAAATGATACGGATGGGGGCGGACATCGTCATCCAGGGAAAGAGCGCCATTGTCCGGGGGGTCCCGAAGCTCCACGGGGCGCCGGTGATGGCGACGGATCTGCGGGCCTCGGCTTCACTCATCCTGGCCGGCCTTGCAGCGGAGGGAACGACGGTCCTCTCCCGCGTCTATCACATCGACCGGGGCTATCAACAGATCGAGAAGAAACTGTCGGCCCTGGGGGCCGATATCCGGAGGATTCCCGGGTAATGGGCCATAGGTGACAGCCTCGGAAAGAATGCGGTATTCCCGCCCACGATTGAAAAGGGGCATTGAACAAAAGACCGGAAAACTGCCATAGAGGAGATCATGAAAATCATTCGGACCAGCGACGCCGACTTTGAACGCTATTTCAATCAGATCCGGGAACGGGGCCGGGTCTTTGATCCCGAACTCTGGGCATCTGTCGGACGGATCGTGGAAGACGTGGCCCTGCGGGGGGACGAGGCCCTTTTTGCCTATACCGCCCAATGGGACGGGCATGTCGTCACGGCCATGACGGTCGAGGCCTCTTTAGAGGAGAGGAAGGAGGCCGCGGCGCGGATCGATCCGGAGGACCTATCGATCCTCCGTCTGGCCGCCCAAAGAATCGAACGGTTCCATCAGCGGCAGCGCCAGGAAGGGTGGTCGGTGACGGATGAAGAGGGGGTGGAGCTCGGTCAATCCCTCCTTCCCCTTGCCCGCGTCGGCATCTATGCGCCGGGAGGGCTGGCCTGCTACCCGTCCACGGTCCTCATGACGGCGATACCGGCCCGGATCGCAGGCGTGGGCGAGATTATCCTGGTAACGCCCTCCCGCGACGGGCGGCTTCAACCGATGATCGCCGCCGCCGCGGA
>PNOO01000205.1 GCA_013824905.1 Syntrophus sp. (in: bacteria)
CTTGCCAATTCCGGGATGAAGGTCTTCCTCGTGGAGCGGGGGATCAGCATCGGCGGCGTCATGGCCCAGTTGGACAAGACCTTTCCCACGAACGATTGCTCAGCCTGCATCCTTTCTCCGAAACTCGTTGAGGTAGGCCGCCACCCCAATGTGCAGATCATGACGGGGCGGACCGTGGAGACCGTGGAGGGCGAGGCGGGCCGCTTTCGGGTTCGGATGACAAAAGCCCCCCGCTTCATCGATCTGGCGAAGTGCACCGGATGCGGGGACTGCGCCAACGTTTGCCCCGTCTCCGTCCCCTCCGACTTCAACGAAGGACTCAATACCCGCAAGGCCGTGTATCGTCACTTTCCCCAGGCCATTCCCTCCGGTTTCGCGATCGACAAGCTGGGGACCTCCCCCTGCAAGGCGGCCTGTCCTACCCACATCAGCGTCCAGGGGTACGTGGCCCTGATCGCGGCGGGGAAATTCAAGGAAGCGCTGAAGCTCATCAAGAAGGACAACCCCTTTCCCATCGTCTGCGGCCGGGTCTGCAACCACCCCTGCGAGGCGGCATGCAAGCGCGGCGAGGTGGATGAACCGATCGATATCATGCACCTGAAGCAGTTTGTGGCCGACCTCGATCTCCATGAAGAAACCCGTTTCGTCCCCGCGGTCAAGGAGAAGAAGGGCAAAAGGGTCGCCGTCGTCGGCGCCGGTCCCGCGGGGCTCACCGCGGCGTACTATCTGGCGATTGAAGGCTATGACGTCGATGTCTTCGAGGCACTGCCTGTGGCCGGCGGCTGGCTTGCCGTGGGGATCCCCGAATACCGCCTCCCCAAGGACGTGCTCAAAGCGGAGATCAAGGTGATCGAGGAGCTGGGGGTGAAGATCCACCTCAACACCCCGATCGGGAAGGATATGCCCTTCGAAAAACTCCGGAAGGAGTATGGCGCCGTCTTCATCGGCTGCGGGACCATCCTCTCCAGCAAGCTCGACGTCCCGGGTGAGGAGCTCCAGGGGGTCGTCCACGGGGTCGATTACCTGAAAAGGATTAACCTGGGCGAAAAGGTTTCCCTCGGCAACCGGGTCGCCGTCATCGGCGGCGGGAACGTCGCGATGGATGCCGTCCGGACGGCCGTCCGCACCGGGTCGCAGGAGGTCTTCATCCTCTACCGCCGTTCCCGGGCCGAAATGCCCGCCGCACCCGAGGAGATCGAGGAGGCCCTCGATGAGGGGATCAGGATGGAGTTTCTCGTCGCCCCGGTCCGCATCCTCGGCGAGGGCGGAAAGGTCACGGGGATTGAGTGCATCCGGATGGAGCTGGGCGAGCCCGATGCCAGCGGACGTCGCCGTCCCCTGCCGGTTAAGGGATCGGAATTCACGATCGCCTGCGACAGCATCGTCCCGGCGATCGGCCAGGCGGCGGATCTCGCCTTCGTGCCGCAGTCAAGCGGGATCGCCATCAACAAATGGAACACCTTCGATGTCGATCCGGTGACGTTTGCGACGAATATTCCCGGGGTGTTCGCCGGCGGTGACGTCGTGACCGGCCCGGCCACGATCGTGAAAGCCGTCGGCGCCGGGAAGGAGGCGGCCGTTTCCATCGATCGTTTCCTGCAAGGCGTGGAGGTCGCGGCGGGCAGGGCGAAGGACTGGACGAAGGACCTCGCCGATAAGGCCGATGTCTCGAAGGTGGCCAAGGCGCCCCGGGTCAGTTATCCGCTCCTCGATGCGATAGAGCGGAAGGGCGATTTTCGGGAAGTGGGGCTGGGCCTCACCGAGGAGGAGGCCGTGCGGGAGGCGAACCGCTGCCTCGCCTGCGGCATCTGTTCCGAGTGCTACCAGTGCGTCGACGCCTGCATCGCCGGGGCGATCGACCACGGAATGACCGTCGCCGAGGAGACGATCGAGGTCGGCTCCATCATCGCTGCGCCGGGCTTTGAAGTTTTCGATCCCCGCCTCCGGGGCGAGTACGGATACGGAGTGTACCCGAACGTCGTGACCAGCATCCAGTTCGAGCGGATACTCTCCGCGTCGGGACCCTATTTCGGCCATGTCCAGCGGATCTCCGACGGCAAGGAGCCGAAGAAGATCGCCTTCATCCAGTGCGTGGGGTCCCGCGACACCTCCTGCGGCAACAGTTGGTGCTCGTCGGTCTGCTGCATGTACGCGACAAAAGAGGCGATCATCGCCAAGGAGCACGCCAAGGGGCTGGAGCCGACCATCTTCTTCATGGACATCCGCGCCCACGGCAAGGACTTCGACCGCTTCGTCAACCGGGCCAAGGGGGAGTACGGCATCCGCTACATCCGCTCCATGCCCTCGACCATCAAGGAACTCCAGCAGACGAAAAATCTCCTCATCACCTACGTTCGGGAAGACGGAAGCCTCGCCGAGGAGGAGTTTGACATGATCGTTCTGTCCGTCGGCCTGACGCCTCCGAAGGAAGCGGCCCTCCTGGCGAAGAACCTGGGCATCGATCTCGAGGAACACGGCTTCTGCAAGACGCTCCGGGAAAATCCGGTGCAGACCTCCCGGGAAGGGGTGTTCGTCTGCGGCGCCTTTGCCGGTCCCAAGGACATCCCCGAGACGGTCATGGAGGCGAGCGGCGCCGCCGCCTGCGCGGAGGGGCTCCTGGCATCGAGCCGGGGCACCCTGACCACGGCGGAGGAACTCCCCATGGAGAGCGACCTCCGGGGGATCGGCCCCCGGACGGGGGTCTTCGTCTGCCACTGCGGCATCAATATCGGCGGCGTGGTCGACGTCCCCGCCGTCGTGGAGTACGCGAAGACCCTGCCCAATGTGGTCTTCGCCACGGACAACCTCTTCACCTGCTCCCAGGATACGGCAGTCAAGATGGGAGAGGTGATCCGGGAGCACAGGCTCTCCCGGGTCGTCGTCGCCTCCTGTTCGCCCCGCACCCATGAGGGTCTTTTCCAGGAGAACTGCGAAAAGGCGGGCTTGAACCGCTACCTCTTCGAGATGGCCAACATCCGGGACCAGAATTCCTGGGTCCATATGCACGAGCCTGAGAAGGCAACTGAAAAGGCGAAGGACCTCGTCCGCATGGCGATCGCCAAGGCGGAATTCCTCAAGCCCCTCAAACCCGGCCAGCTCAGCGTCAACCACGCCGCCCTCATCATCGGCGGCGGGCTCGCCGGCATTACCGCGGCCCTGTCGCTCGCGGACCAGGGCTTCGCGTCCTTCATCGTCGAGAAAGAAGCTGAACTCGGGGGCAATTACCGGAAACTCTCCTACACCCTGGAGGGGCTCGACACGAAACGGCACCTGGCGGAGCTGCTCGACCGAGTCGGGAAGAGCCCCCTCATCCGCGCTTTCACGGGGGCGGAGATCATGAAGATCGAGGGCTTCATCGGCAACTACAAAACGACGGTCGCCGCCAAGGGAAACGAGGAGACTCTCGAATACGGCGTCGTGATCGTCGCGACGGGGGCCTACGAGCTCGAGACTACCGAGTACCTCCTGGGCGCCTCCGAGCGGGTCATGACGCAGCGGGAGCTGGAGAAGCGGATCGCCGTGCGGGACGCCGGGGTCCTGGGGGCAAAGAGCGTCGTCATGATCCAGTGCGTCGGCTCCCGGATCGCCGAGCGGCCCTGGTGCAGCCGCTACTGCTGCTCCGAGGCAATCAAGAACGCCCTGAAGCTGAAGGAGGTCGATCCGACCCGGGAAGTCACCGTCATCTACCGCGATGTACGGACGTTCGGCCTGAAGGAAGACTATTATAAAAAGGCCCGCGAGGCCGATGTCCGGTTCGTCCGGTACGACGAGGAGCGGAAGCCCGAGGTGAAGGCCGCGGGGGACAAGATCGCCGTTTCGGTATTCGATCCCATCCTCAACGAGGCGATCGAGATCCGGGCGGATCTCCTGGCCCTCAGCGTGGGGACCGTCCCCAACCCGGTCAACGCCGAGATCGGCAAGATGCTCAAGGTGCCGACCAACCAGGACGGCTTCTTCCTCGAGGCGCACGTAAAGCTTCGCCCCGTGGATTTCGCCACCGACGGCGTCTTCATGTGCGGCATGGCCCATGCCCCGAAGTTCAGCGACGAGTCCATCACCCAGGCCAACGCGGCGGTCTCCCGGGCCTGCACGATCCTGACGAAGGACTTCATCGAGGCGGAGGGGAAGACGGCCTACGTCAACAAGGAGCGCTGCATGGCCTGCGGCCTCTGCGAGGTGAACTGCCCCTTCAGCGCGATCGCCGTGGACGAAAAGGAAGGGGCGGCCGTTGTCAATACCGTCCTGTGCAAGGGGTGCGGGGTCTGCACGGCCTCCTGCCGGATGAACGCCGCGGACCTCAACGGCTTCAACAACGAAGAGGTATTGGCGCAGATCGGATCATTCATTTAAAGGATAAGATATGACGGACAAAGAGTCGGCAACGGAGTGGGAACCGAAGATCGTCGCCATCGTCTGCAACTGGTGCACCTATGCCGGGGCGGATCTCGCCGGCATCAGCCGGATCCAGTACCCGCCGAACGTGCGGATTATCCGGGTCCCCTGTACGGGCCGGATCAACCCCTTCTACGTCCTGAAGGCCCTCCAGGAGGGGGCGGACGGGGTGCTGGTATCGGGGTGCCACCCGGGCGAGTGTCACTACATCACCGGAAATCTGA
>PNOO01000206.1 GCA_013824905.1 Syntrophus sp. (in: bacteria)
CCCGCGCGATCTCCTTGTGACGGTGAACCAGATCTCCTAATTTTGGATCCATATTTCTCCTTCGAAAGACCTGGTTTGAAAAGTGCCCCTGTCTTGTCACTCCTGCGAAAGCAGGAGTCTAGGACTACTTGAATACACTGGATTCCGTGTCAAGCACGGAATGACAAAACAGGGCGGAACCGACTTTTCATGAGGACATCAAACGTTATCACTGGTTATGTTGCCTCTTTCCGCAGGACCTTCTTGTCGATCTTGCCCACGACGGTGAGGGGTAACTCCTTCCTGATGTCAATATACCTCGGCACCTCGTAGGGAGAAAGCCTCTCCCGGGCCATCTTCAGGATGTCGGCCTTCAGCGCCTCCTGGTCTCCGCCGGAGGCGAAGTCCGGCTTCAAGGTGACGACCGCCTTGACGTGTTCCGAGCCGGGACGCTCGGGATTGGGGATACCGATGATCGCGATCATGTCGATCGCCGGATGCTCGACCATGACCTCCTCCACCTTCTTGGAAAAGACCTTGAAGCCGCCCACGATGAGCATGTCCTTGGTCCGGTCGACAATCCGCAGGTAGCCCGCCTCGTCTTGGACGGCCACGTCGCCGGTATGGAGATAGCCGTCCGTATCGAAAACCTGCCGGGTCTCATCGGGCTTCCTGTAATAGCCGGCCATAACCTGCGGCCCCTTGACGCATATCTCTCCCGGCTCGCCCACCGCCACCCTCCGGCCAGTCCCGGGATCGACCAGCCTGATGTCGGTATTGAGCAGCGGAAGCCCGATGGAACCCAGCTTTCTCTCTCTCTTGTCGGGGTTCATGGTGGTCAGCGGCGATGTCTCGGTCATTCCGTACACCTCCAGGAGCTTCCCCCGGCCGACGATCTTCTCCAACTCCCGCTGGGACTCTTCGGGGAAGGGGGCGGCGCCGGAGATGCAGGCTTGCAGGCCGGAGTGGTCCAGTTTTTTGAATCGGGGATTGGCGATGAGCATCTGGTAGAGCGAGGGCACGTTGACCAGGGCCGTCGGCCGGTACTTGGCCAGTTCCTTGCAGATGTGGTCCGTATCCCGGGGGTTGGGGATCAGGATCTGCGTCCAGCCCAGGTAGATGCAGCACGCGTTGAAGAAGAGCCCGGCGAGGTGGAAGAACGGAAATCCCGAGAGGGCCAACCCCTTGCCCTCCTCCCAGCCCAGCCAGGTCTGTGCGATGATGAGATCGGCGACGGCGTTGCGATGGGTGAGGATGGCGCCTTTGGGGCTGCCGGTGGTCCCGCCGGTGTACTGGATGTAGGCGATATCGTCGGGGGTAACCGTCACCGCGGGCGGTTCGGCGGAGAATTCCTCTCCTCGGATGACCTGGATCATGTCGGCGACGTATCTTCCCGGCAGCGGGGTCACCTTCCCCTGGGGTATCTTTTTCAGAAGCCGGCCCAGGACCCTTTTGATCGCCGGGAGGAAGCCTCCCACGCTGGTTGTTGCCACGACCTTCAGGTCCGGAAGATCGGCAATGATTTTTGTAAGCCTTGCGGCGAAAATGGCATCGAGGGTCACCAGCCCCAAGGCACGGGAATCCTTGAGCTGGTATTTCATCTCTTCTGCAGAAAGAAGCGGAGAAACACCGGAAACGACGCACCCCGCCCGGAGGATCCCCAGCCAGGCGATGATATATTCCGGTATGTTGGGGAGGTTGATGCCTACCACGTCCCCCTTCTTGAGTCCCTGCGCCAGCAGCATGTGGGCGAATCGGTTGGCGCAGCGATCCAGCTCGGCGAAGGTCACCGCCACCCCCATGAAGGCAAAGGCCGGCTTGGCGGGGAATTTCTTGAAGATGGGGGCGACCGCATCGACGTACGACTTTTCCCATCGGACGGGGTCGATGTCGGTTAACCCCGGATCGTAGGATTTCGTCCAGAATCTCTCCTCGGCCATCATCATCTCTCCTTTCTAATATGCAGGTCACTTTCCCCAGGAGCATTGATTGAATTGATAAGTGCGGAGGTCCGCTTGTAGAGCTTCCATCGTTGCTGATCGGCAATGTGGACTCGTTCAGACTCAGTTCTTACCCGTGGGATACTGATAGACGGGCTCGCTATCGAGGACGGTGACACGCGCAAAGCCCCGTCCGATCAAGACGGGAATTACGGTTTTGTTACGCCCGGCGAACTCGCGCATCCCGAAGTAGCGATCAGCCGAGTTCGTAAAACGCATGATGAACATGAAAGTACGGAGCATCAATCGATTGAAAAAACGCAGCGACGGATCGATCAAGATCTCCTCCTCGCCGATCTGGATCGTCCATCGTTTCTCGTTGATCTTGATGAGTTTCTGGTCCTTGAGCTCCCTCAAAAGTGAAGGTACGTCGGGCATCTGCATGTAGCCATAGCGGACGTTGACTGCCACGATGTTCGCACCGAGCGGGATCACGTCAAAACGTGACTCATCGGACACAACCGGGATGTTCATGTGGGCGACGTTCAGCAGGATGATGTGCTTGGGTATTGAGCCGTTGCGCCGGATATAGATCCGCAGACCGATCGGGCACGGATCGTCTGCTGACAGGATAGGGCGGGATGTCATAAAGACGATCGCCCTTTCCGCCTGGATAAGGCTACGCGTGCCGAACTGAGTGCGCAAGAGCGGGCTGTCCATGATCTGTTGCTTCAATTCCACGTAGTGCCGAATCGGGATCTTCAGAAAATCGGAGAAGGCGTGCGCCAACTGTGCTCGTCCCCACTGCCAGCTCTGCATGAGATAAAAAAGAAAAACGGCGATCATGATCGGAACATAACCACCACTGACAAATTTGAGAGTATTGGCGGAAAAATAAGAAAGATCGATGAGGATAAACACTAAGCATACCGGACCGATCCAGAGCCGATTCCAACCCCAGGTGCGTGCAACGAAATAGAAGATGAACGAAGTGATCGCCATCGTCGCCGTCACCGCAATACCGTATGCCGCGGCCAGCCCGCTCGACGTCCTGAAGCCCAGCACCAGAACAATGCAGCCTGCCAGTAGGAGCCAATTCACCATCGGGATATAGATCTGACCTTCGATCTCTGCTGACGTGAAAAGGACGTTCATGCGCGGAAAAAAACCAAGGGCGATGCCCTGCCTGGTCATGCTGAAAGCACCGGAGATCAGAGCCTGTGAGGCGATGACCGTGGCCATCGTGGCCAGAACCACGACCAAATAGAGAATTGCGTCATACTGAGGGAAAAGGGCATAGAAAAGATGATTACTCTCGATCGGCGAGGCGTCGAGCAAGCGCGCACCCTGGCCGAAATAGTTCAGTAGCAGGCAGGGAAAGACGAACGAATACCAGGAACGCTGAATCGCCTTGCGCCCGAAGTGGCCGACATCCGCATAGAGTGCTTCTGCACCGGTAATAGTCAGCACAACTGCCCCGAGGACGAAGACAACCCGTATCCCGTGGGTCGCAAAAAACCGCCAGGCATACAGAGGGTTGACCGCCAGGAGCACGACAGGATGGACGATGATCCAGACCAAACCTGCCGTGCCGATGGTGACGAACCAGACGACCATGATCGGTCCGAAGGTTCCGCCCACGCGCGCTGTTCCGCGGCTCTGGAAGAGAAAAAGCATCAGGAGGGTGATCACAGTCAGCCAGGTGACGGCGGGTTTGAAGGCCGCCGTGACCACTTCGAGTCCCTCATAGGCCGAAAGGACGGAGATTGCCGGGGTAATGACGGCGTCTCCATAGAGGGCGGCCGCACCGATCATGACGGCGACCGTAATGACCGACATGAGCCTGAGGTTGCCGATCTGCGGCTGCCGGCTCCTGACGATTCCGAGAAGGGCAAAGATTCCTCCCTCTCCGTGAAAATCGGCGCGCAGAACCAGCAGCACATACTTGATGCCCACGACTAAAAGCAGCGTCCAGAAGACGAGAGAAAGGATACCCAGTACGTTTTCTGGGTTTCGGACCAGCGGGTGTGTACCGAAGAAAGTCTCTTTCATGGCGTAGAGCGGACTTGTGCCAATGTCGCCGTACACCACACCCAATGCGGAAATGGAGAGTGCCAGCAGGCCCGTTTTCCTTTTCGTTTCTTCCTCGATATTCATTACTGCTGTTCCCGCCGAAAATTTGACAATACGCTTCCGCGACCGAAATGGTGCGCTTTCCTAAGACCAAGCAATATCGCATCCTCAAAACAGGTGGATCGCCATCGGTGCGAAAAATCCGATTTTAGTGAAAGTTTGTCAACTCCTATTTACGCAGTACAATGGTCACAATAAATTTCACCATTCCCTCGCCCAGGAGACCGCGACATAGGCCAGCCGCTCGATGAGAGTGCCGCCCGATACCAGCGGCCCATGTACTTGCCTTTAATGATCTCATCACCTTTCTTAGCAAATTCCATGCACCATGCCAGCATGCCGTCCCATTGGTTCATGTCGCCGGGGGGATGGATCGACCACCCGAGCTCTTCCAAAGTCCAATTTGACTTTGCGCTGTTTCGGAGCGTCGATGTCGATACGAGGTTGTCTTCATTGTCCGGACCGCCGCGGGCAACGGGAACAATATGGTCGATAGTGGGAAACAGTTCCCAATATGCCGGATGGGTTTCGT
>PNOO01000207.1 GCA_013824905.1 Syntrophus sp. (in: bacteria)
CTCGGTGGGCGGGGCCTCTTAATTTAGTGGATCTTGGCGCCGGTCAGGGGCGGCCTGTCGAAGCCGAGGAGGGTGAGACCCTCCTGCGTGTCCGTGGCCAGGAGCATGCCGTGGGATTCGACGCCTATCAGTTTTGCGGGTTTCAGGTTGGCGACGACGACGATGGTCTTCCCCACGATCTCTTCGGGGCTGTAGTCCTTTCCCATTCCTGCGACGATCTGTCTTTCTCCGTCGATCTCGACCGTGAGTTTCAGGAGCTTGTTCGATTTAGGAACCCGCTCGGCGGCAAGGACTTTGGCCGCCCGGAGATCCACCTTCTCGAACTCCTCGTAGGAGATCTCCGGCTTGATCGGCGGAACATCAGCAGTGATGATTTCCGGTTTGGCCGCCTCCGTCCGGATTTCCACCCGGGGGAAGAGCGATTCCCCCCGCTTGAGTTCGTTTCCTGCCTTCAGGCCGCCCCAATTTCTGAGACTCTCGAAATTCTGGTCTGAGGTGTCGTCGATGCCGAGCTGCTCCATCATCTTCGCGGCCGTCCCCGGCATGAAGGGGGAGATGAGGACCGCTGTAAAACGGAGGGCCTCCAACAGGGTATAGATGATCGTCTTCAGACGCCCTTGGTTGGCCGGATCCTTTGCCAGCACCCAGGGTTCCCGCTCGACGATGTACTTGTTCGTGACGTTGATGAACTCCCAGATCGCGATCAGGGCCTTGTGGAGGCCGAGCTCCTCGAAGCAGGCCTCCGCCTCGGTCACCATCCGCGCGGCGGCATCCTGGAGGATGCGGTCTTCGGCCAAGGCTTCCGAGGGATCCGGGACGCGTCCATCGCCGTACTTGACGGCCATCGTCAATGTCCTGCTGACGAGGTTGCCCAGGTCATTGGCCAGGTCGGAGTTGATCCGTTGAACGAAGGCCTCCTCAGAGAAGCTCGAGTCGAGACCGAAGACCATGTCCCGTAGAAGAAAATAGCGGAAAGGGTCGAGTCCGTACTTGTCCTTGAGGTCGAGGGGCCGGATCACGTTGCCGAGGCTTTTGGACATCTTGTTCTGGTCGACGTTCCAGTAGCCGTGGACGTTGAGATGCTGATAGGGCTCAATCCCGGCGGCCTTGAGCATCGTGGACCAGTAGATCCCGTGAGGCTTCAGGATATCTTTGGCGATCAAGTGCTGCGCGGCGGGCCAGAAAGTCCGGAAGTTGTCGCCGTCCGGGTACCCGACCGCCGTGACGTAGTTGATCAGGGCGTCAAACCAGACATAGGTCACGTAATTTTCGTCGAACGGGAGTGTGATCCCCCAGGTAAGGCGGCTCTTCGGCCGGGAGATGCAAAGGTCCTCCAGCGGATCTCGCAGGAAAGCCAGGGCCTCGTTCCGATAGCGTTCCGGACGAATGAAGTCCGGGTGCTCCGAGATGTGCCTGATAAGCCACTCCTGGTATTTGCTCATCCGGAAGAAGTAGTTGCTCTCCTTGCGGTGTTCGGGAATTGTCTGATGCTGTGGGCATCTGCCGTCGGCAAGTTCCTTTTCCATGTAAAAGCGCTCGCAGCCGATGCAGTAGAATCCCTCATACTGGCCGAAATAGATGTCCCCCGCGTCATGGACTTTCTGGAGGATCCGCCGGACGGTCGCCACATGGTTCGGATCGGTCGTCCGGATGAAGACATCGTTTGTCACCGCCAGCTCCGGCCAGAGGGCACGAAACTGGGCGCTGATCCGGTCGGCGTAGGACTGTGGCGTAACGCCTGCCTTCTGGGCCGCCTCAACAATCTTGTCGCCGTGCTCATCGGTTCCTGTAGAAAAAAAGGTCCGGCAGCTGCGGAGACGGTGGTAGCGGGCCAGGACGTCGGCGACGATTGTCGTGTAGGCGTGCCCAATGTGGGGCGAGGCGTTTACATAGTAGATCGGTGTCGTGATATAAAATATATTTTCCATAACTCACCTTTCCGAGCAAATAGATATAGAAAACCTCCATGCGTTGCAAAACGCCTGAATATGCAAGCGCCGGGTCAAAAGGCTCTCGCCCGGCAGCTCGCCAAGCGGCGGTTTCGATGGACGGACTTTACACCATCGGAGTCGATATGCACAAGAGGAACCGTTCCCGTTCTTAGTCGGTGAACCGGTATTTAAAGAGCGTCCAGATGGCGGAGAATCCATGTCTCCAGGAAATTTTCTTCCCTTCGGCGAAACTTCTTCCATAGTAAGAGATGGGCAGTTCATAGATTCGCCACCGTTTGTCCTTGCAGATCTTCGCCGTCAGTTCCGGTTCGACGGAAAAATCGTCGGACTTGATCCGGATGGTGTCGAGGACATTTTTCCGGAACATCTTGTAGCAGGTTTCCATGTCGGAGAGGGTTGTGTTGTAGAGGAGGTCCGTCAGGAATGTCAGAAATCCGTTCCCCACCCGGTGCCAGAAGAGGTGGACCCGCTGAGGTTTTCCTCCCGACAGCCGGGAGCCGTAAACGACGTCGGCCACCCCTTCGATGATGGGTTTGATCATCTCGGCGAATTCGTTCGGATCGTATTCCAGGTCTGCGTCCTGGATGGCCACGATCTCCCCGGCGATATGACCAAATCCCGTCCTCAGCGCCGCACCCTTACCTCTGTTCCGGTCGTGGAAAAAGAGCTTCACGCGATTGTCGAATCCGGTCTGTTTCAGGAGCTCCACCGTCCCGTCGGTGGAGCCGTCGTCGACGACAATGACCTCCATCACAAAATCAAGGGCGCATACCTTCTCGATGATCCTGAGGATGGTATTACGTTCGTTGTATACGGGGATGACGACGGAGAGGATCTTTTCTGTATTCATTTTGCCTCCATTTTTTTTGTCTTTCTTTCTTGGCTGGGTCTTGGTTTATATTGTCCGGGGACGGTTTCCGGCCCATCGCCGGGCAGGAAAGCCTGTTCGGACGGACCGGCGACCATGAAAACGACGAAGATGACGCCCGGCCATAACTGTAGAAAAAGGCGGTTCAGCGACGTCATGAGATGGTAATTCAGATCAAGGGGGGTCAAGACATAGACGAAAAAATAGCCGGCCGCCATCAGGAAAAGGACAGCGGTGGTCTGAAGCAGGCCGGTCTTATCCCGCTGGTTGATGTGTATACCCGTGATCAGGAGATAAGCGGCCAGGAGGAGGACATTGACGGGGCCGGGGTTGAGATGCATCCCCACGCGTATATCGATCAGCCCTTGTGTGAAGCTGATCCCGGTGACGAAAAAGGCCCCGGCGATCTGAATATAGCGGCTCGGATCGAGTAGCTTCGCCGATGCGGCTGACACACTAAAGCCTGCCAGCAGATCGTTCGTCGGCGCCAGAGCGGTCTTGAAATAGATGACGATCATTAGGATCGGCAGGGCGCCCGCCAGAAACCAGGCGGTCCTTCTCAGCGAGGAGTCCCATCCTTTGGAATAGGCCGTCGTACAGAAGAGGCTTCCGGCGACGATCACGAAAAAAAGCTGGCCTTCATTCTTTGTCCAGACGCACAATCCTGCGGCAAGCCCGGCGAGGATGACCGCCCCGGGACGACTCTCAGGTGATCCTGCTTGAAAAAACAGCATGATCAGCGTCGTCAGGATGAAAAAGGCAAGGGGGATATCGGCAAATTGGGATGCCCCCATATAAATGAAAAAAGGAGTTCCCATCAGGAGCATCGCGGCAAGATAACCCTGGATTCTGCCCCGGAGGAGAAAGAGGGAGGTGAGCAGGAGTCCAAGGATGAGAAAGGTGAAGAGACAGCCCATCACCGCCGGGAGATTGCCCTCGCCGCCCGTGTATGTCCAGCCGCGGGCAATGGAAAGCGGCAGGAGCAGAGGGTAGTCCCAGTGGCTCCAGTCCAGGCCGCTGGCAAAGGCTTCCCGCCAGTGATCGCCGCCGCGGAAGAGGAAGCGGGCGTGCATGTTCCAGATCAGCCAGGCGTCCCACCGGCCGTGAGGTTCTTTCAGGAAGGCAACGGTGAAGGAGATCAGGGAGGAGAGGAGCTCGATGGAGAAGATGACGGCGATCAGGATCTGAAGGGGCGAGCCTGTCCGGGCCGGGCGCGCAACATGCAAGTCCCGCTTTGCACCACTGTCCTTTTTCCCGGAAAGTCCCGCCCTGTGGACGGAAAGCTGCGATCCCGGAGGAATGCACCCCTGTTTCGGGAGGCCTCTTGGCCCGCGACGTATGAGATAGATCATGCCTAAAACGAGACAGACGACAAGGTCGATGGCTGCGGCGTAGCGTGTGAGTCCCGTCAGCAGGCAGACGAAATAGAGGCCGGAAGTGACGCCGATCCCGAGACCGCCGCCGGCAAAGAAACAAAACAAAAGACCTATGGTTTTCCGATTTGCGGACGGAAGGAATAAAAGCACCATAAAGACGCCGATCGTCAGGGAGAGGAGAAGGGATGCGATGACAAAAAAGATCATTGCCGGCGGTCCCTTCTGTAGAGGATGAGGCCGTCTCCGAAATCCTTTATCGGCGCCAGGCCGTTTTTCTCCAGGAATCCGGGGGCCGGCGGACCGTCGAGAAAGTTGCCGACGACCAGGGGGAGCTCCGGGCTGTTACGGACGATCAGCGGC
>PNOO01000208.1 GCA_013824905.1 Syntrophus sp. (in: bacteria)
CCACATGCTCCCAGGCGATCTCGGAGATGGGGATAAGCGCCTGAATACCGCCGAGATCGACAAAGGCGCCGAATTTCTGGACCGAGACAATCTTTCCTTTCACCGGCATCCCTTCCTTCAGTGACGCCTTCAGACCCTCCCGCAACTTTGCCTGCTCATCCTCGAGGATCGCCCGGTGGGAAAGGACGATGTTGCGTCCCCGCTCGCCGAACTCGATGATCTTGAAGGTGAGACGCTGTCCGACCCAGTTGGCCGGTGTCTCCACGCGGACGAGTCCCATCTGAGAGAAGGGGCAAAATCCCCGGGTGTCGCCGGCCACCTTGATCTCGAATCCGCCCTTCACCTCCCGCTCGACCAGTCCTTCAATGGGAATCCCGCTGCGCGAGGCGTCCTCGAGGAAAGCCCGTCCCGCCTCGCCGGTGCCGACCTTCGTCGTAAACAGTTTTTCGTTGTGCTGGGAAGACAGGAAATAAGCCCGAATCGTATCCCCTTCCTTCACGCTCAGGCTGCCCTCCGCGTCGAGGAACTCCTTACGGTCAAGGTATCCCTCGTGCTTCCCGCCCACATCGATAAAGACCCATTCCGGCGTGATCTTCACGATCACCGCCTCCATACGCTGCCCGGGCTTCAGCCAGCCGCTGTCCGGCTCGCTTTCGCCCAGCAGTTCGGCAAAACTTTTCTCGCCGGCCTCCTCTTTCGATATCAGATTGTTTTCCTCCATGGTTCTCCTCACGCAAATAAAATGTGCGGCATCTTGCCCCCATCCCGGCAACCTGTCAAGAGAAAATCGGAACGATCACCTCAGACTCCGTGACAATCACGTCCACGGGCAGATCGTACGCATCCACCGGGATCTCCGCAACGATCTGGGAGGAGAAGGCCACTCCAATCTTCGCCGCCTGCGGGGCCGACGGGAGAAAGCGGTCATAGTAACCGCCGCCGTAACCCACACGGTATCCTCTTCGGTCGAAGGCCACGGCGGGGACGAGGATCGCTCCGATTTTCCCCCCATCAACCGGACGGAGCAGACCCTCCTTCGGCGCCCGGATTCCGTAATGGCCTGTTTCCAGCTCATCGAATCCGTCGATCCGGCAGGCCGTTAGTTCCCGACTCTCCGGACGGCAGAACGGAACGCAAATCCGCTTCCCCTCTCCCCAACACCAGCGGATCAGGTCGTCGGTCCGGACTTCGCTCCCGAAGCTGAGGAAAATCATCAACGTCGATGCCAACCGGATTTCCTCCCGCTCCATCACTTGTTTCTGAATGACGCGGCTCTTCTCCTCTATCCCCTCCGGAGGAATCGCGTTTCTCATCGCGATCATCCGCTTCCGGATTTCGCCCTTACCGTTCATATCCCATCCCTCCGCGGCCTTAATACAGCCCACCTATGCCTCGCCCCCCATCTCTAACATCACTTTCGTCAGTTCCCGGATACGGTCCCGAAGGACAGCCGCCTTCTCGAACTCCAGCTCTTTAGCGGCCTGCTTCATCTCCTCCTTGAGCTTCCTGATCATGACGGGGAGCTCCTTCTCAGAACTATACGCCGCCTGTTCTTCCGAAACGGTCTGTACCGTGACGTAATCGGCCTCATAAACGGAACCAAGAATATTGTGGATCTCCGATTTGATGCTCTCGGGTGTGATCCCGTGCTCCTCGTTGTAACGTCCCTGGATCTCCCGCCTGCGCCGGGTCACTTCGAGACAAGCACGGATCGAGGCGGTCTCCGTATCGGCGTACATGATCACCTGTCCCGATACATTCCGGGCGGCCCGGCCGCTCGTCTGGATAAGAGACCTTTCTGAACGGAGGAATCCCTCTTTGTCGGCGTCGAGGATCGCAACAAGCGAGACTTCCGGAATATCGAGCCCCTCGCGCAGGAGATTGACGCCGACAAGGACATCGAACTCGCCCATCCGCAGATCGCGGATGATATCCACCCGCTCCAGGGTATGGATATCCGAATGGAGGTACTTCACCCGGACGCCGAGCCCTTCATAGTAGGCGGTCAGGTTCTCCGCCATCCGCTTCGTCAAGGTTGTCACGAGGACCCGCTCCCCCTTCTCCGCCCGCAGGCGGATCTCGCCGAGAAGATCGTCCACCTGGTGGGTCACCGGCTTCACGATGATCTCAGGATCCATCAGACCCGTGGGCCGGATGATCTGCTCCACGACCTGCCCGTCGGCCCGGCCCAGTTCGTAGACTGCCGGCGTCGCCGAAACATAGATCCGCTGGTTTTTAAAGGCCGAGAACTCATCGAAACGCAGCGGTCGGTTGTCGAGGGCGGAGGGGAGGCGGAAGCCGTAGTTGACAAGGGTCTCCTTCCGCGACCGATCGCCTCTGTACATCGCATTGAGCTGGGGAACGGTGGCATGGCTCTCGTCGATGAAGACGAGGGCGTCATTGGGGAAGTATTCCATCAGCGTCGGGGGCGGCTCACCCGGTTTCCGGCCGGTGAGATGGCGGGAGTAGTTCTCGATTCCTGAACAGTAGCCCATCTCCTCCATCATTTCGATGTCGAAGTGGGTCCTCTGCTCCAGCCGCTGCGCCTCCAGGAGCTTGCTTTCCGCGTTCAATTCGCGGAGCCGCTCCCCCAGCTCCTCGCGGATATTGACGATCGCCCGTTTCAGATTGTCCTGCGTCGTCACATAGTGGCTGCCCGGATAGATCGCCGTGCGGCGGAGCCGTTCGAGCTTCTTCCCCCGGAGGGGATCGACGACGGTGATCGCCTCGACCGTATCGCCGAAGAGCTCAACCCGGATCGCCCGCTCCTCTTCATAGGGAGGAAAGATCTCCACGACGTCCCCCCGGACGCGGAAGGTCCCCCGGTGGAAGTCGATGTCGTTCCGTTCATATTGAATCTCAACCAGGCGGGCCAGCATCGCATCCCGCGGGATCTCCATCCCCTCTTCGAGCAAGAGGAGCATCCCATGGTAGGCCTCCGGAGAACCGAGACCATAAATACACGAGACGCTGGCCACGATGATGACGTCCCGTCGCTCGAGGAGATAGTGGGTCGCCGCGTGGCGGAGTTTGTCGATTTCCTCATTGATTGCGGAGTCTTTCTCGATGTAGGTGTCCGTGCTGGGGATGTAGGCTTCCGGCTGGTAGTAATCGTAATAACTGACGAAGTACGCGACGGCGTTTTCCGGAAAGAGGGTCTTGAACTCCCCGTAGAGCTGGGCGGCAAGGGTCTTGTTATGGGCGATGACGAGGGCGGGCCGGTCCACGGCGGCGATGACGTTCGCCATCGTGAAAGTCTTCCCGGAACCGGTCACCCCGAGGAGTACCTGATGCTCCCGTCCCCTCTCCAGCCCTGCAACCAGACTGGAGATCGCCTGCGGCTGATCCCCTCGCGGCTGAAACCCGCTGACCAGATGAAACGCCCCCATGCACTTCCTCCCCGGAGGGGCATCCTGTCACAATTCCCTGGGGTTGGCAAGGGAGCAGTTGCCGGAACCGGATGGCCGCCCACTGTGAATCCTTTACCTGAGCAGGAAGAACAGCACCGGGATCGACCCCATGGCGGCAAGCGTCGTGAGGGAGACAATCGCATTGCTGAAAACGGGGTCGGCTTCGTACTTCACCGAAAAGATCGTCACAAGAACAGCGGTCGGCATCGCCGACTGCAGGATACTGACCCCCAGTTGGTCCCTCGTCAGACCCAGAACCAGGCAAATCCCCCAGGCAAGGAGAGGCGAGATGATTAATTTGATGCCGGATGCATATAATGTCTGCACTATACGGGTCGAGTCGTTAAAAAAACGAAATTTCAACCCGCCACCCACCACCATCATTGAAAGGGGGAAGGTGGCCGCGCTCATCAGGGAAAAAGTGTGCGAAAGAAGGGACGGTATAGGGAGACGGAGGGCGACACATAATATCCCCGCAACCATCGCGATGATCAGGGGGTTTTTGAAAACAGCGGCGGGTGTAGCGCGACCGGTCATAATGTAAGTCCCCACACCGTAAAGGAAGAGGTAACCGCCGAGTGCGAAGAACAGGGCCGCCACCGTCCCCTGCTCACCCAGGAAGGCATAGCAGACGGGGACCCCCAGAAAGACATGGTTACCGTAACTTGCTCCTAAAAGAAAAGTCTTTCGGACCTGACCTTTGAGGCCGCTCATCCGTGCGACCACGATGGAAAAGAGAGATATGGCACACAGGGTGATAAATCCGGTGGCTGTCAAGAGCAGCAGGTCTCCGGCCGGAATCTTCTGGAGGCGGGCGATGGAAGAAAAGGTGGTCACCGGCAGAAAGAAGTGGAAAACCAGAGTATTGATCACCTCTACCGGGTAAGGCGCCTTCTTCATGAGGACGTAAGAGGCCATCATGATCAGGAACATCGAAAAGACATTTTGCAGAGCATCTCCCATAAACAATCCCCTCAGTCACTACTTCCCGGACTTAAAAAATCGCCGCCGAGTGTTGCCGCGGCGGACTGTAACACAAAACGGTCCGGTTGCATACAAAACCGTTTTTG
>PNOO01000209.1 GCA_013824905.1 Syntrophus sp. (in: bacteria)
ACTCCAGCCACCGCCTCGGGGCGTGGACGCAGTACAGCGAGATCAATTACCTCTGGGAGCATGTGGACCGGAACAAGAAGAGCATCTGCGTCAACCTGGCAAGTCCCAAAGGGCAGGAGATCATCCACAAGCTCTGCGCGGAGGCCGACGTATTTCTGAACAACCTGCGCCCCTACGAGATGCAGAAGTTCAACCTGACCTATGAAGCGATAGCGGCCCGCAATCCGAAGATCATCTACGCGAATCTCACCGGCTACGGTCAGAAGGGGCCGGAGAGGAACTCGGGCGGTTTCGACTCGGTGGCCTTCTGGGCCAGGAGCGGCGTCATGGAGATGATGCACGATCCGGACACGGCGCCGAATATTTCCCGGGGCGCGTACGGCGACAGCATCACCTCCATGAGTCTGCTGGCAGGCGTCATGACGGCGCTGTTCGCTCGGGAGCGCGCCGGGATCGGCCAGCAGGTGGAGGTCTCCCTGTACAACACCGCCACCTGGGTCCTGGGGTTTGATATCACGGGATGCCTGGTGACTGGAAAGGATGCCCCGCGACCCCAGCGCAAATCGATGGCCAATCCGATTCGGAACCATTATCCGACAAAGGACAATCGCTGGATTATGCTGGGAATGACCAACGCGCAGACCTACTGGCCGGAATTCTGCAGGGCGATCGACCGACCGGAACTGCAGAATGACCCCAAGTTTGCCGACTTCAACGCACGGCAAAAAAATTGCGTCGAACTCGTCAAGATCATCGAGGATATCTTCAGGACCAAAACCTACGCCGAGTGGCTGGCGCATTTGAGCAAGTTCAAGCTGGTGTGGTCGCCGGTCGTCACGCCGCTGGAGGTGACCTGTGACGAGCAGGCGATCGCCAACGACTTTTTCGGCGAGATGGAGATCGGCGGCCACGGGAAGATCAGGGTGCTTAACAACCCCATCAAGCTCTCCGGGACCCCGGCCGACATCAAGTGCCGGGCGCCGGAACTGGGTGAGCACACCGACGAGCTGTTGGCGAAGTTGGGATACGATCCCGAAGAGGTGAAGAGGATGAAGGAGGCAGGTGTCATCGGATAGGATCCTTAAAAGGGCGTCATGATGGATCCGTTCATTGTAACGTAAAAAGGAGTGAATCCTTAATGAATACATCGACCATTGTAGCGAGCAAACTGACCGCCTTCTCCGAGGGCGTCCTTTCGGCCGTCGGTCTTCCCGCTGCAGATGCCCGCCTGGTTGCCGACAGCCTGGTCCGGGCCGATCTGTGGGGTCACCAATCTCACGGCGTCATGCGTCTGAGCTGGTATGTGGCACGCATCCGGGCAGGCGTCGTGCATGCGGTGACGCGGCCCGAACTGATCGTGGATGCCGGCGCCGTGGCCGTCCTGGATGGCAGAGACGGCGTTGGCCAGGTCATCGCCGCCGGGGCCGCTCAGGAGGCGATCCGGCGCGCCAAGGCCCATGGTATCGGCGCTGTGGCCGTACGGAACTCAAACCACTTTGGCACGGCCGCCTACTTTACCCGCCTCACGACGCCGGAGGGGTGCATCGGGCTACTGACTACCAACGCCAGCCCCGCTATGGCTCCCTGGGGTGGACGGAAGAAGACTGTGGGCAATAACCCCTGGTCGGTAGCGGCGCCGGCCGGATCTCATTCCCCCATGGTTCTGGATATCGCCAATACGGTGGTGGCTCGGGGAAAGGTCTTCCTGGCCCGGCAGAAGGGCCTGCCGATCCCCACCGGGTGGGCGATCAACGCAGCCGGGGAGCCTACCACGGACCCGGCGGAGGCTCTGGCGGGGATCATTCTACCGATGGGGGAGCACAAGGGCTATGCGATCTCCGTCGCTCTGGACGTTCTGTCCGGCGTGCTGACAGGCAGCGCCTTTGGGACCGGCGTCCATGGCCCTTACCAGATCGATCACCGCGGCGGTTGCGGCCATCTGATGATCGCCTTGAACATCGAAGCCTTTCTGCCGCTGACGGAATTCAACATCCGGATGGAGAGGCTCATCGACGAACTGAAATCCGTACCATTAGCCAAGGGATTTGATGAAGTCTTTTACCCCGGCGAAATCGAGGCCCGTAATGAAGAGCGCTCTCTGCGGGAGGGGCTGCATCTGCCGGAGCAGACCCTGGCCGACCTGGCCAAACTGGCGAGGGAGACAGACCGGGAAGCGCTCCTGCCGTTCTAGGGCCGACTGTACTCTGATGGACTTGCCCTCTGCGTATCCCATCCGCGATCGTCAGAACCCTATATCCTATATTTCTGTGGTCGGGATTTCATTGACTCTCAAAACCGGACTTTCCGGATAGACACTAAATAACCTTCCGGTTTCTCAAATCCTCTATTTGTTCAGGTGCATAATTCAGGAGTTCCGTGAGTATCTCTTCGGTATGTTCCCCCAGGTACGGAGGACGCTTAAATACCTCTTGTTCAATCTCAGACATCTTGATGGGGTTTCCCAAGATTTTCAGTTTTTTGTTGTTTTCGTAATCGACCTCGACCACCATATTGCGGCTCAATGTCTGAGGATCCGCAAGCGCCTTGTCGATCGTGTTGATCGGGGCGATGGGGATTCTTTTCTCCAATAATTCCAGCCATTCCTCTCCCGTCTTTTCGAGAAAAGCCTTTTCCAGAATTGAATAGAGTTCCTCCATATTCTTGAGCCGGTTCTCCCGGGAATTGAATTTTTGATCACTGCTCATATCCGGTTTTCCAATGGCTTCGCACAATTCGGCAAAGATGCTTTCCGTATTGGCGTCAATGACGATCGCAAACGTCTTGGTCTGGAAAGCCCTGATCGGGTGGGCTGAAACATGGCCCGAGCCGACCGGCCGGGCAATTTCGTTTCCAACAAGATAGAACTGGGCCCGATAGGTGAGCAGCGAAGTCTGACAGTCTACCAGGCTGATATCGATCTGCTGCCCTCGCCCGGTCTTTTCCCTTTGATACAGTGCGGCTAATATCCCCTGAGAAGCAAACACTCCCCCGCTAAGATCGCCCATCGGTGCGCCCATTCTCACCGGCATTTGGCCGGGTTCTCCGGTATAGCTCATAATCCCGCCTCTGGCCTGGATCACCAAATCAAAGGCCGGCCGATCTTTGAAAGGACCGGTTTGACCGTATCCGGAAATGGAACAGCAGATGATGCGGGGATTCATCTTCTTGAGCGTATTGAAATCAAGACCCAATTTTTTCACTACCCCGGGCCTGAAATTGTCGATCACCACATCGGACGCCTTTGCCAGATCGTAGAATATTTTCTTCCCCTGTTCACTTTTCAAATCGAGGGCCATGCTTTTCTTGTTTCTATTCATTGCGATGAAATAGGCGGATTGACCCTCAAAAAAATGAGGAGGCATCTCTCGAGATGATTCACCGATCCCCGGCTTTTCGATCTTGATCACCTCCGCCCCCAAGTCTCCTAAAATCAATGTACAATAGGGACCGGCCATAATCAGCGTCAAATCGAGGATCCGTACATTCGATAATGGTAAGCTCATCTTTTGATAGTCTCCTTTTTCAAGGTTGGTAAGGTTGGTGTCGATAAGACAGCGCTTTTTGACCGTAAATATATAAGATGAACGGCCCGGTGTGTCAAGAACAATGGCTGACGGAAAATAATATGTCTTGACTTTGTTGAGAATGGGAGTAACCTACAACTAACATAATGATTGACTTATAAAATTGAATAATTATCCTTCCCATATAGGGAAGTGAAAAGTGAATTTCCCGGCCCTGTCTCTTATGATGTGACAGGGCTTTTTTATTTTAAAAGAGCAAGAAATGAAATAATTTTAACTCTTAGAATGTCGAAAGAGTAAAAGAAAAAGAGAAGTTATCTAAACAACCACATTTTTGAGAGGTATGATCAATGAAACCGGAGATGGAAATGAAGATCAAATTCGGATTTGGGGGCCTTGTTTGCGGGGCTATCGTTGCCATGATTATCGGCTTTGCGTGGGGTGGTTGGGTAACCGCTGGCACTAACCAGAAGATAAGCGGTGAAGCGGTCTTGGCCAGTCAGGCGGCGATTTGCGTCGCCCAATACGTGAAGGAGCCGAACAGCCAGGAAAAACTGAAAGAATTTGAAGCGATCGATAGCTATAAAAGGTATGAATTCATTGAAAAAGGAGGCTGGGATAAAATGCCCGGCCAAAAAGATGCCAGTTCCGGTGTTGCCGGCGCATGTGTCGCAGGGCTTGAAACGCTTATCAAGAAATAAGACAATCTCACATAAAGGAGAACTAAAGATGTCAGAAGGTAAAGTGAAGTGGTTTAATGATTCAAAGGGATTTGGTTTTATCGAGCAGGAGGGCGGCAAGGACCTTTTCGTGCATCATTCCGCAATTCAGGGAGAAGGTTTCAAATCACTGGCAGAGGGTGATCTGGTCAG
>PNOO01000210.1 GCA_013824905.1 Syntrophus sp. (in: bacteria)
GAAAAACCCGCCGCTCGGGGCGGCAGGCTTCCCTCCTGCCTGATGATTAATCAATTCAGATACTGGTAAGCAGGATCCGGCATGGTGGCGGTTTCAAAGGAGAGGAACTTGATGTCGGGCATGGTTCGGTTTCTCCCCTTGGCTTTGGCATCGTAGAGCCTCTTGTCGGCATCCTGGAGCAGGAGGTCCTTGTCGTAGTCCGCTTTCAGATGGGCAACGCCGCAGCTGGCCGTAACGTGGATGCAGGCCCCTCCCGATTGAATTGCCAGGTTCTCAATGATCTTCCGGAGCCGGTCGGTGACATCAACGGCCCGGCCAAGCTTGGTCTCCGGCATGATCAAGACAAATTCATCTCCTCCGTAGCGGATGAGATAATCGCATTTTCGGATCATGGACAGGATGGTTCGGGATACGGCCTTCAGAACGTCATCGCCGGCCTGATGCCCGTAGGTGTCATTGATTTTTTTGAAGTTGTCCAGGTCAAACATGACCGCCGACAGGTCACTCCCATATCGCCGGGTGCTGGCGATGGCCTGGTCGATGAATCCATCCAGTGCCCGCCGGTTATAGCACAGTGTAAGTGGGTCGATGATGACGGTATCCTGGAGCCGCTTGATGCTGATGCAATGAGAGAGTGATGTCCCTACCACTTTCATGATCGTCTCAACGATATCATGATGATATGGCATGACATTCCGGTTCGGAAGAATATACAGCCGCGCCGTGAAATCGGCTTCTACTACACGGTAGCTCAGCAGGTTATTCAGTTGAAGCGCCAAAACGCTGCCGCTTCCTCGAGGACTGTCGTCATCGAAATGGTGCACCGTACAAACGCCGTGGGTCATACCCAAGTCTGACTTGATGATATTGAGGATGGCGGCGTTGTTGAACTGGAACTTTGGATCGATCCAGACATCCACAGTTACCTGGTTACCCATGGCGAAGGCAAACAGGTCATAGTCCAGAATCTCCTTCAAACAGCAGGAGGACTGGTAGAGGATGCTGTTGATGTCTTTAAGCTGATGGATTGACAGGATGTGCTGGTTAAGGGTTTTATAGTCGACGCCCCTGGCCAGTTGGTAAGAAATTCCCAAAGCGTTGACCGCTTGGAGGCAAATTCTTTTCAGGGTGTGATTCATAGTGTTTCTCCTTTCATTCCAGCTTATATCTCGCAATAACGGTGCCGAAAATATTTATTGCTTTATATTAATTAGTTATAGTTTTGCGAGATCTCAACAAACCAAAACCAGGAAAATCTTGCCGAAGGAACAGGAATTTTTTTTACCCGGGTCCGGCAAAAGTATACCCGCTGAAAACTCCCCATTTCCGATACCGCAGCGGCAGAAACTCAGTGACATACAAAGCCGTTCTTCGTGTTGTCTTCCCGCAGAAAAACGACTCCTTCTGTAGAGTCGAAAGATGATGCCATTGCGGGAAGAGGGGTATGATGGCTCGCGATCGGGCCGGCGGTGTAGTCGGTTGAAAAAATGGGCATCGATGTTGCCCAGGACCAGTTGCGGGTCGTTGACGAGGTGATTTTTTTGTGGTAATTTTAACCAATTAAAACAGACCTTGATCGATTGATGGCATCTCGGTACAAGTCCATATAGCCCTGAGGGCTTTTAGGAGTGTATGGGCCAAAGACGATTGGACAGATTCTTCACGGATCCCGGCGGGAAATTTCACCGCTGGGCCGCAGCCCTGGAAAAGCGCTTTCTGCCTTCCACTGTGTGGAACAGCGACATGCTGACCTTCTGGCGCGAGCGGATCTTGTTCGTCACCTGCTTCATCGCCGCCGTTCTGGGACCGGTCGTTTTGATTCCCTCCCTCATTCTCTGCTATGTCGAGGGGCGGTGGGGCGTCATGATCCTGGATGTGTTCGCCTATGGAATGGCGGTCGCCATCCTTCTGGGTCGCCGCATTCCGCTCAATATCCGCGCCTGGCTTGCCTGCCTGGTTCTCTATATCTTGGGCGTCGGACTCCTGTTCATGCTGGGAAGCGTGGGAGCCGGCTACATCTGGCTTTTTGGCGCATCGGTCATGGTGGGGGCGCTCATCGGGCTGCGGGCGTCGTTTTTTGCCCTGGGGATGAATTTCGTTGCCCTGTCGGCCGTTGCCCTGTTCATCGCCTTCGGCCAGCCGGAGTGGCTCCTCGATCCGACGAACGCGGTCGAGCGGTGGCTGGTGATGTCGCTGAATTTCATCCTGCTGAACACCTTCGTCACCCTGACGACGGCGATGATGCTCAGCGGCCTGCAAAGGGCCCTGTCCAAAGAGCTGGAGATGAGTAACAGCCTCCGGCAAAGCGAGGAGCGATTTCGGGCCGCCTTTCGTACGAGTCCCGATTCGATTGCCATCAGCGGGCTGTCCGACGGCAGGTATGTGGATATCAATAACGGATTCACGGCGATGCTGGGGTATGACAGGGAGACGGCGATCGGGCGCACCTTTTTGGATTTGAAGGTTTGGAACGACCCCGAGGACAGACAAACATTGGTTCAGGAACTGAAGGCTAAGGGCGTCGTGAACAATATGGAGGTCCGCCTCGTGGCCAAAGGCGGTATCGTCAAGAAAGGGCTCATGTCCGCCAGTCTTTTTGATTACCACGGCGCTCCCCACGTCCTGACGATAACCAGGGATGTCACGGCGTTGAAAGCAACCGAACAACAACTGCGGCAGGCCCGAAAGATGGAAACCATTGGCAACCTTGCTGCGGGGGTGGCCCATGACCTCAACAATATCCTCTCCGGTCTGGTGACCTACCCGGATATCTTGCTCCTGGACCTTCCCGAGAACAGCCAATTGCGCGAATTCCTGCTGATCATCAAGCAATCCGGCGAGAAGGCGGCGGCCATCGTTCAGGATATGCTGACGCTTTCCCGCCAGGGGATGGCTGAAAAGAAAGTAATCAATATTAACAAGATCGTCGATGATTACCTGCATTCTCCGGAATATCGGCAACTGCGAGCCGACCACCCCCGGGTCCGGTTGAAAGTTGACCTTCAGGAAGAACTGTTGAACATCAAGGGCTCTCCCGTTCAACTCTTCAAGGCCCTCATGAATCTCCTCAACAATGCCTTTGAGGCGAACCTGGTTGATGGAGCCGTCGAGATTTCCACACGAAATGGCTACCTGGATCAGCCCCGGGAAGGATATGAACGAATCAGCGAAGGCGAATATGTCGTCCTGACCGTTTCGGACACGGGAATCGGGATTGGCGCAGAGGATTTAAACAAAATTTTCGAACCTTTCTTTACCAAGAAAAAGCTTGGACGAAGCGGGACCGGCCTGGGAATGACGCTGATCTGGTCAGCGGTGAAAGATCACGGGGGATTCCTGGATATTCGGAGCGCCGAAGGCATGGGTTCAACCTTTGAAATCTATTTCCCGGCGACGCGGCAGGAAGTTTCCGCGAAGGACCCCCTCTTCACGCTGGAGGATTGCCGGGGCACGGAGAGCGTACTTGTGGTGGATGATTTCCCGGAGCAAAGGGACATTGCTTCCATGATGCTTCGGAAACTGGGATACACGGTCGCTGCTGTTGCCAGCGGTGAAGCCGCCGTTGAATATCTGCAAGACAAGAAAGCGGATATCCTTGTCCTGGACATGATCATGGCGCCCGGTATCGATGGTTGCGAGACTTACAACCGCATTCTCAAAGACCATCCCAGGCAGAAGGCGATCATTGCCAGTGGATTTTCTGAATCCGAACGCGTCAAGGAGGCCCAGCGACTCGGTGCGGGAGAATACATCAAAAAACCATACACAATGGATAAAATCGCCCGCGCCCTCCGGACCGAGCTCGACCGGTAGCCATGCCGGTAGCCATGAATGAATGATAAGAACTTGCTTTTGCGGGGGGCCTTGATCGGATGAGCCAAAGGCCGAGATGCTTCGTACCGGTCCGAACGGGGTTTTAAGCGATAACCGCAAAATAAAGGTTGCCGTCGGGCAGGCAATAGTGTATGTAACCCGCCGACATGTGAACCACGGGGATCACCCCCTGTGGTTTTTTATTTGTGCCGGAAAATGTATCCGGAAATTGAAGAGGAATGGAAGCATGATCAATGTATCAAACGTCACCCTTGCCTACGGCAGGAAGGTGCTGTTCAAAGAAGTCAATATCAAGTTTACGCCGGGGAACTGCTACGGCGTCATCGGCGCCAACGGTTCGGGAAAATCGACCTTTCTGAAGATCCTCTCCGGCGATGTGGAGCAGGACAAGGGCGAGGTCGCCATCGGCCCCCGGGAAAGGATCTCGGTCTTGAGCCAGGACCAGTTCGCCTTCGATGAGGAGACCGTCATCGACACCGTCATCATGGGGCACAAACGGCTCTACGAAGTGAAGGCCGGCGCGCGAGGCGATCTACGCCAAGCCCGAGTTTA
>PNOO01000211.1 GCA_013824905.1 Syntrophus sp. (in: bacteria)
TAAATCCGGGGGTGTCCCTTTCCACGATGAATACTCCGGAGCTCCGCTGGGGGTTCTGGGGATCGGAGATCGCAAAGATGAGCGACGTTCCGCAGACGCCGCCGTTGGTCACGAAGATCTTCGTACCGTTGATGACATAGTCGTTGCCGTCCCGGACGGCGACCGTCTCCACCCCGCCTGCATCGGAACCGGCATTGGCCTCGGTCAGGCAGAAGGCGCCGATCCTCTCGCCGCTGGTCATCGCCGGGAGGAAACGACGTTTCTGCTCCTCGGTGCCGAACCTCTCGATGGGATAGATCCCCACGCTGTTGTGGACGGTGAGACACAGGCCGACCGCCGCGCTGACACGGGAGATCTCCTCGATGGTGATCGCGTAGCTGATCGAGTCCATCTCCGCGCCGCCATAGGCCTTCGACGCCTGGAGGCCGAAAAAATGGAGAGGTCGCATCTTCTCGACGATCTCAAAGGGAAAGCGGGCGTCCCGGTCGATGTCATGGGCGATCGGACCCAGCTCGGCCTCGGCAAACATGCGCACCGCCTTGCGGACCACTTTATGCTTCATGCAGGGATTGAAGTCCACTTCTCTACTCCGAACCTCTTATCTGCCGGCCGCCTGACCGGAACGGGGCGGAAACATACCCCAAAGATCAAAGAAAATCAGTAATGCGGCGTTCCTCTACGAGTCCGTTCTGTCGCCTTTTTCGCTCAGGTTGCGACCTTCGCGCAGGTAATATTTTCCCCCCTCCAGGATCCGGACCACATCGTGCTTGACAAGCTGCTCCATCACCCGTGGCCGGTAGTCCCTCAAGCCAAGGCGAAACATGCGACTCTTGCAGTAGGGGAGCTCCACCGCCGATTCCGGATCGACCGCCTTCCTCGCCTTCAGATCCCGGATAATAGACTCGCCCGCTTTATTCATCTGCCAGCCGGCAATCCAGCGAGAAAGAATAAAGGCCCCGATGGTGAGGAGGATCATTAAAATGATTTTGACGGTTTCGGACATAGGTGTGGATTCCCGTTCTTTTTACCCGCTAAAATTTCATGATCAGCTTTGTGATACCTGACTTTTCATCCACCCCAATATCTGGGAAGGGTTGTTTCTGATTACACAATCCCTTGCCTAATGTCAACCCGAACGGGCCGATCCCTGACTTTATCTGTCAATCAAGGCAGGTGATGATAGCAGAAGGCTTCGATTTATGGCCGGGCTACACCATTTCTGTCGGAAATTCATTCATTCTGTGCTAGTATAGCTGTGTGATCGTTCAGGCCTGCCGTCAGACAGTAGTGAAGCAGACTCAAACGGGGCTTGAAAAAGCTAAAACATGGGGAAGAAAATATGGACGAAATGGCAAAACATGGTCAGATCTCTGATGAGGACTTGCGCGCGGCCCTGAAGGAGATGAAGACGTATATGGACATCACGGAGGATGATCTGAAGAAGATTTATTCCATTGCATTGCGGCATGCCGAACAACGCGTCTCCCGCCAAATTTTTGTCCGCGACGTGATGACCAGAAACGTGATAAAAGTCAGAGAAGATGTGGATATCAACGAGGTGACGACTCTCCTTTCCGAAAACAGGATCAGTGGTCTGCCGGTTGTGGATGGACAGGAACGTGTCATCGGCATGATTACGGAAGCGGATGTCCTGGCCATGGCGGGCATGAAAAAGGAAAATGCATTTAAAGATGTCATCAGACATCTCCTTGGCGAACCTTTATCCGGACCGAAACGAAGCAAGCGCCTCCGGGATGTCATGACCTCACCGGCGATAACCACCGGGCCTGAGGCGGATATAAGAGAAATCGCTTTGATTCTTGATAAAAAGAGGATAAAAAGACTCCCCGTCGTGGATGAACAGGGCAGGTTGATCGGGGTGATCTCCAGGGCGGACATCGTAAGGGCAATCGGGGCAAAATGAAAATCCGTGACTTTCTTTCAAGGATGAAGGGCGGGGCAAAAAGCCCGCCCGGCGTGGGATTGCATGAGATGCTGTGGGCATTGATCGGCTCTGCGATCGGAATCTGCCTCTGTGAGTACCTCTCGGCACAGTATTTTGAGCCACGAGATTTGACGCTGGTCATCGGGTCTTTAGGCGCATCGGCGATCCTGGTTTATGGTGCAGTCAAGAGTCCCTTTTCGCAACCGAGAAACCTTATCGGCGGACATGTCGTATCAGGGCTTGTCGGCGTTGCCTGTTATCATCTTTTCGGCAGCACACTATGGCTGGCCTCAGGACTTGCCGTTTCTTTTGCCATGATAGCCATGATGGCCACAAAGACGTTGCATCCTCCGGGAGGGGCAACCGCGTTGATCGCAGTTATCGGCGGGCCGAAGATACATGCGCTCGGCTACCTATATGCGTTTGTACCGGCCGGACTGGGGGCTTTCATTCTCGTCGTCATTGCCCTGCTGATCAATAACCTCTCGCCAAACAGAAGATATCCGGAGTATTGGTTTTAAAGATCAACTGTTTCCCTCCGGATCACATCCCTGCGCATATCCAATTCCCTGTCCTTCAGCGGGGGAAGCATTCGGTTGAGGATCTCCGCCACGCCGCCATTTATGCCCTCTTTTCCTGCTCGTAGTTCAAAGCCCTGATCGGATAGGGGATCACGATCCCCTCCCGGGCATACCGCTCATGGATCCGCTTGACGAACTCATGTTTGACCAAATGCTGATCCACGAACGTCTGTGCCCGCAGGATCGTCGTAAAGTTGATGCTGGAATCGCCGAAGGTGTGATAACGGATGAAAGGGGTGAAATCGGGGACACCCCCCGGTACCTCCCTCATCACCTCCGCCGCCACCTCGCAGGTCACTCGTTCGACCTTCGCCAGATCGCTGCCGTAATGGACGCCCAGGCCGACCAGGACCGCCATGTCCTTCTCCTGGAGGGTATAGTTCGTCACGATCAGCTCGGTCAATTTGGCGTTGGGAATGAGGACGAGATTGCCCTGCAGCGTCTTGATCTGCGTGGTCCGCCAGCTGATGTCGCTGACATGGCCCTCCTCGCCGGAATCAAGCTTCAGGTAATCCCCCACCCGGATCTGCCCGTTCACGATGATATGAAACCCTGCGAAAAAGTTCGAAAGGGTGTCCTTGAGCGCGAGGGCGACGGCCAGGCCGCCCACGCCGAGGGTTGCAAGGATCGGCACGATGGAGATCCCGAGACCGTTGAGGATGACCAGAACCCCCACCCCGTAAACGACGATCCGGATGATGTTCTCCGTGAGGCTCGTCACAGGGAGGATCGATTCTACACTCTCGGCGCGTATCCGGGCAAATCCGCACAGGATGTTGGCCGTGACCAGGGCCACCGCGATCGTAGCGAGGATGGACAGAACCCTGTCCGCCTTGTCGACCAGGACTCGGGGCAGATCGGAGAAGCCGAGGGCCGCATAGATCGCGAGCATGATCAACAACACCAGAAAGGGGACCCTGATGGCGGTAAGGACCATATCCCCCATACGGGAGTCCGTTTCCCGCGCCCATCGGGAAAGCCGGGCAAGGAGATATCGCCTCAGTACATATCCCGCCGACAGGATGATGACAAATATCCCGAGGGGAAGAAGTATCTCCATGGATTTTTGAATAGATTGGGAAAATAGCGTATTCATACGGCTATCCTCACTCCTTTCGAATGGATTGCATGTTTTTCAACTGCGTTAGCTGTACGAAAAACTCCCGTCTTTACTTAAGAAACCCTGATTCCCATGATATCTTGTCCAGGAATAAGTCGGTGCAGGGCATGGGTATAGGTCCTTTTCGGAAGAGAGCCATACCGAGAAATTACCTGATGATCTTATAGCAATCGCTCACTGAAAAATCAAACTTCTGAACCGTTATTATGCTCCCATCTCATATGGAGATACCGTCTGCGCACCGGTCTGTTGGAACATCCGTACGTATTGTTTTAATCCTCCCCGGAAATCCCTTTTATCCCGCCAATCACCTTGACAATCTACCGAAAGATCCATATTTTATGCTAGTTTTCACACCGATTTGCTGTGGTTTTTATTTGGGGATTAAAATCGATCTTGACGGTGTGGAAAAAGCAAGGGGAAATAAAATATGCAGAAACATTACAAGTTTTCTCTCTGGTACGTCGTTTTGGGTATCTGGGTGGTCCTAATCGTCCAGAACTATATTGCCTCGATGTTCGCCGCCCAGATCATTCCTTACAGCCAGTTCCTTGCGCTTCTCAAATCGGGAAAAATTACTGAAATTGCCGTCTCCGCCAATCAAATCCAAGGGAGGATGAAGGTTGACGGGGCCCCCGAAGCCTTCAAACCGTTTAAAACGATCCGTGTGGATCCGGACCTTTCCAAGGTGCTGGAGCAGTATCCCGT
>PNOO01000212.1 GCA_013824905.1 Syntrophus sp. (in: bacteria)
GAACACGGGGGACACCAGGGAAAGTCCGGCGATCTTCATCGCCCGCAGGCTCCTCGAGGAGCGAGCCGAGATCGTCATATCCGACCCGCAAGCACTGAAGAACGCCCGAAAGGACCTTGCCGGTCTTGAGGGTCACATCAATTATGTCGAAGATCCCACCCTCGCCGCGAAGGGCTGCCATGCCATCGCGATACTCACCGAGTGGGACATCTACCGGAAGCTCGACTTCCGGAAGATTTACGAAACCATGACGCAACCCGCCTTTATCTTTGACGGACGAAACGTCCTGGACCATCGCTCTTGTTTTGCCACCGGCTTTAACGTTTACCCGGTCGGGAAGCCGCCCCTGACTCACTTCTAATGGAGAGAATTCTTCTTTCTCCCCAAACATAAAAGGTCTGCCGGGAATCCGGAAGACCGTCGTTTATTTCTTTTCCTATTTACCTGCACGAGAGTTCGAAAGCGTCACGGATGAGCTCGATCCTGGTCCCTGCCGGCAAAAGCTTCACCGCCACCACATCAAACCGTGCCGGATGGCGGCACAAGTGTTTTTCGGAAAGATAATTGAGCGCTATTCTGGAGATTTTATTCTGCTTTTCGCGACCCACGGCGAGCTGTGGAGCCCCGTACGCTTCGGTGCGCCGGCTCTTGACCTCGGCGAAGACCAGGGTTTCACCCTCCCAGGCGACGATATCAATCTCACCAAAGACGCATCGGTAATTACGCTCGATGATGCGGTAACCTGTTTTGGTGAGATAAGCCGCAGCAAGATCCTCTCCCTTTTTCCCCGTGCGTTTTCCCGCAAGCGACATGGCTTTTTACATGAGGTGTCATGATCCTTAAAATCCCAATGGGATACTGGTCTGCAGATCATCGATTTCGGCTAGCCGGAAAGAACTTCGGTGAAGCTTACAGCGTCCGTATTTGAGGATCGCATCTCGATGCTCCTGCGTTCCATAACCCTTATTTCTCAGAAAATTGTACTGAGGAAACTGCCGGTGATACATCTCCATGATCCGGTCTCTGGAAACCTTCGCTACAATGGATGCCGATGCCACAGAGATGCTCCGTCCATCGCCGCGAACGATCGTTTCCTGTGGGATGGCAACCGATATCCGATTCAGACCGTCGATGAGGAGATAATCGGGAGGGGGGGAAAGGTTGAGGACCGCCTCCTTCATGGCGACGAGTGTCGCCTGCAGGATGTTCACCGCATCGATCACCGGCGCCTCAACGACGCCGATACCGATCGCGACCGCATCCCGTTCAATAACCTCGTAGAGCCTCTCCCTCTGTCGTGAGGAAAGTTTTTTCGAATCATCGATTCCGGGATATTCATAATCCGGCGGCAGGATCACAGCGGCGGCAATGACGGGACCCGCCAGAGGTCCGCGGCCCGCCTCGTCTATTCCGGCGATAAACCGACGGCCGCGCCCGCGGGCAGCGCGTTCAAAAGCGCCCATTTCCCGGGCTGCATTCATTACTGCACCCTTGCTCTTCTGCCTGTCGCGGCGGCTGTCGCCGCTACCAATCCGGCCGGAAGGGGTCCTACTTTCCGGCCTCTTTGATCCTCGCCTGTTTGCCTCTGAGGCTGCGCAGGTAGTACAGACGGGAACGTCTGACCTTGCCGCGGGTGACCACTTCGATCCGATCGATGGTGGGGGAGTGGAGAGGAAAGGTTCTTTCCACACCCACCCCATAGGAGATCTTTCGAACGGTGAAATTGGCCCGTACAACACCATTTCTCCGGCGGATAACGATCCCTTCAAAGGCCTGAATCCGCTGCTTCTGACCTTCCACAATCCGGACAAAGACCTTGATGGTGTCTCCCGTTCTGAAATCGGGGATATCTCCCCGCATCTGTTCCCTTTCCAGTATTTCCATGACATTCATATCACTAAACTCCTTTATATGCCCGTACTGCCTGTTTTCTATTTATCACTAATGGTTATTCAAATCCCTCGGTCAGCCACATTTTCTCTTGCTTTGTCAATTCTATTCCCGTCAGGAGGTCAGGTCTCCTCTTCTTCGTCCGCAGTAGAGATTCTCGTCGGCGCCATAACTCGATTTCCCGGTGATTCCCCGAGAGGAGCACTTCGGGAACCTTCCAGCCCCTATATTCCGCGGGCCGCGTGTAGTGGGGATATTCCAAGAGTCCTATCGAAAAAGAGTCCGCCCCGGCAGAATCACTGTTCCCCAACACCCCAGGAACCAGCCGAGAAACAGCATCCACCAAAATCATGGCCGGCAGCTCGCCACCCGTCAGTATATAATCGCCGATGGAGATCTCACGGTTGACCAGCTTTGCCCTCACCCGCTCGTCCACCCCTTCATAATGCCCGCAGACAAGAAGCAGTTGCGGATATGCAGCCATTTCCTCCGCTATTTTCTGGCAGAAGCGCTCGCCCTGCGGTGTCAGCAGGATGATCGGCGCCTCATCCGTCACCATCGGAATGGACCGGAGAGCCTTATCGATCGGCTCTACTTTCATGACCATTCCGCCCCCACCGCCATAAGGGGCATCGTCGGTCATGCGATGCTTGTCATCGGCATGGTTTCGGATATCGTGCAGTTGAATGGAGATCAACCCTTTGTCCAGTGCCTTCTTCAGGATGCTGCACCCGCAAAAAGACGTGAACATCTCAGGGAACACGGTCAGGATGTCAAACCGGATCATGAGTCCGCAAGCCCTTTCATCAGCCGCACCACCATCATTCTGTGATCCATATCGATTTTCCGGACGACGTCGTCGATGGCGGGCAGCAGGATCTCCTTTTCGCTTCCCCGGCAGACATAGACATCGTTGCTCCCCGTCGGAAACACGGATTCGATCCTCCCGAGGATCCGACCCTCTTCCGTAAAGACCTCCAGCCCAATGATGTCGTGCCAGTAATACTCGCCATCAGGAAGTTTCTTTATTTTTTCCAAAGGCATCCAGATGGATGATCCCACAAGCTTGGAGGCCGCATCCGTATTCTCGATCCCTCCGAGTTTCAGAATGAAACATCCCCTCCCCGTTTGGACAGAGTCGATGGGAAACGTCGCCGCTTCCTGAATACTCCGGCCAACGGATACTTCTGCGAGGTTGTCCAGCACATCCTGAGATTCAAGATACGACAGGACCTTCACACGACCTGTGAGGCCGTGAGAACGGATAATCCTGCCTATTTCAAGGAGCTCCATAGGAAAATCATTCGATGATTTCGAGAACGGTACGTTTGCGAATCTTTGTTGACGCCGCACTCAGGATGGTCCTCATCGCCTTGGCCGTTCTGCCTTGCTTGCCGATCACCTTACCCAGGTCTTCTTTAGCTACCCTCAGTTCAATGACGGAAGTCTGTTCCCCCAAAATTTCGGAGACGGTGACCATATCGGGGTTATCCACCAAAGCTTGAGCCATGTACTTGATCAACTCTTTCATCACCCCAACCTCCAGAGTTCCTGAGAAAGTTAAACCTTGATCCCCTTCTTTTTAAGCAACTGAGATACCGTTAACGTCGGCTTGGCGCCCTTCGAAAGCCACTCCCGGACGCGATCCTCTTTCAGGATCACTTCTGCGGGGTTCTTCCCGGGATTGTAATTTCCCAGGATTTCCAAAAACTTTCCATCCCTTGGGCACTCGGAATCGGCCACCACCACCCGGTAGCTGGGTTTGCCTTTTGCACCTATCCGTGTCAATCTCATTTTTACCGCCATCCCCTGTATTGATCACCTCCTGAATAGTAATTTTTTAGATCGGGTTATATATCATACCTTTTTATTCATTAAAAGGGGAAATTGCCTCTCCGAAGGGATTTTATTCCCCCTTTGGTCATCCGCTTCATCATTTTTCGCATTTCAGAGTAATTCTTCAGCAGGCGGTTGACGTCCTGAACCGTCGTCCCGCTTCCCCTGGCTATTCTCTTGCGCCGGCTTCCGTCGATGAGCAGATGATTCCGGCGCTCTTTCATCGTCATGGAATCGATGATCGCCCCGATACGGACAAACTCGCCTTCATCCGGCGTCATCTCCTTGAGTGTCTTTATCTTTTTCATCCCCGGAATCATGCCGAGAATATCCTGAATCGATCCCATCTTCTTGATCTGGGTCAGTTGTTTCCTGAAATCAGCAAGGGTAAATTCATTCTTCCGGATCTTCTGTTCCAGATCCCGTGCGTCCTCTTCGTTTACAGCGGCCTGGGCTTTCTCCACGAGGGTAAGGACATCGCCCATACCAAGAATACGGGTGGCCATTCGCTCGGGATGGAACACCTCCAGGGCGTCGATCTTTTCACCGATGCCCACAAACTTGATGGGCTTGCCGATG
>PNOO01000213.1 GCA_013824905.1 Syntrophus sp. (in: bacteria)
TAAACCGGCTCCCTTTGCCATAATCGCTCTCCGCCCGGATAGCACCGCCATGGACTTCTATGAACTTCCTGGCCAGCATCAGCCCCATCCCCACCCCGGCAAACTCCTTGGTCAAGGGCGCTTCAAGCTGTTCAAAAGGCTGGAAGAGCCGGGGTAGGTCTTCTGCCTTGATGCCGATGCCCAGCGGTGATTCATCCAGGGACCGTCGAAATTTCTCTTCGCTCAACCGCAGTGCATCCGCCGCGTGCTTGCGCCCTGGAAGTCCCTTCCGCAGCGTCTCCTTTATCCGATTACGCAGGTCGTCAAATCGCCTTGGTCTGACCTCTTTTGCCGTCATGGCTTACCCCCATCCTGGCGATTCATGCCCGCACCATTCCATATTCCTGATAGCATTGTCTATTATGATAAAAGATTGATCGCAAACACCGGGCCATTGTTAAACCCTCCCGCTCATAACCGGGCCTATTTTGGCGTTTGTCAGAAGATAACCCGAGACGCCCCTTGCAATAAATGTATTGCCTAAATTGATTTTTCAACATTTATGAACAAAATCCGGCTTTTGTCAAGCAAATACCATTCAATGAGTCCCCCGGCATAGCCGGGGGTTTACTCAGGAGAAATTAATATAGCCTTGCCATAAATACTTTTTACCCGTACTTGAGGTTATGCTATATTAGCAGATAAAAAGCAGGATAACGAAATCTCCAGGGGGACCGGTTATTAAAGAACATTCAAACCGGCATGTAGAGGTCTTCCGTGAAGAAAAGAAATCAAACCGAGAATCCAAAGCCCCATCAAGACTCCCGCGAAAGATACAGGGATCCCCATTTCCTCCAAAAACTGCTCGATTCGATACCAACCCCCATTTTTTACAAGGACGCCCGCAGCGGGGTCTATCTTGGAGGCAATCAGGCCTTCGGGGACTTTCTGGGCAGAAAAATGGAGGATGTCGTCGGAAAGACGGTCCATGACATTGCCCCCAAGAATCTCGCCGAAAGATACGAACGGGCGGATCAAGAATTGTTCCGGACAGGGGGCGTCCAGACCTATGAAAGTCCTGTGATGCATGCCGATGGCACCACGCATAACGTGATTTTCTGCAAGGCGACCTTTCTTAATCAGGACGGATCATTGGGCGGTCTGATCGGATCCCTCTTCGACATCACCGACCTCAAGGAGGTCGAGGAGCGACTGCGCGAGAGCGAAGCGAGATACCGCCGGAACTTCGAAAACATTCAGGACATCTACTATGAAGTGGGGCTCGATGGCGCCATTCTGGAGATATCCCCCTCAATCGAGAGATATTCTCCATTCAAACGAGAAGAGCTGATCGGGCGGTCCGTTTATGATTTTTACGCCGATAAAGAAAGAAGAACGGATTTTCTGCAGGACATCAAGGAAAAGGGATATGTCCGCGATTTTGAGATCCAACTCAGGGACCTTCAGGGTGCTCTTTTCACCGGTTCGATCACGGCGGCAATTCTGCCTGGAGAGGGAGAGCGTCCCCCGCGGATCGTTGGTTCCATCCGGGATATCTCGGAACGTAAGCGGGCCGAGGAGACCTTGAGGCAAAGAGAAGAGGAGCTCTCCATCAAATCCCGGAATCTTGAGGAGGTGAACACGGCGTTAAAAGTGCTCCTTAAACAACGGGATGAAGACAGAAAAGAAATGGAAGAAAATGTGCTCTCCAATGTAAAAATTTCCATCCTTCCTCGTATCGAAAAACTCAAAGAAGGCCCGCTGACCCATCACCAGAGGGCTTGCCTGGAGATTCTCGAAGCACAAATGAAAAAAATCATCTCGCCCTTCCTCCACAGGATATCCCAGGCCTGTTTCGATCTCACACCACAGGAGATCCGGGTGGCGGATTTCGTGAAAAACGGGAACGCGACCAAAGAAATCGCCGATATTCTCGGGATCTCCATCAAAACCGTCGATTACCATAGAGACAATATCCGCAGAAAACTGGGTATCAAGAACCATCATACCAACCTCAGATCCTTTTTGTTGAAACTTTCATAATCCCTGTCTTTACCCCGTATTTTCCCCGACATCGTCCCGTATTGCGTGGCGGGGAATGCTGCCTTACATTATAATCAAATAAAAAGTCACTCCGAAAAAGGCAAAGGAGGTTAAGAGATGAAAATACAGGAGATCAGAGAGATTGCCAGACAGCGGGATGTGAATGCAAGGATCGGCCGCTCCAAGCAGGACATCATTCGGGATATCCAGATCCGGGAGGGCTATTCTCCCTGTTTTCGCACAAAAGAGGAATGTGAAAGCGATTGCCTCTGGAAAACCGATTGCCTGACAAACGGGAAATGAAGAACAACGATCGCATCATAAAGGTGGTGACTCGATATGGCGCCGGAAAGTGCGAATCATCGCGGGAAAACGGCTGTGCTCCTCATCGCCCCGGAGACGGGAAGGCTGCCGGAAGACATGTGCACCCTGGCCGGTTACATCTCAGGAAAGAGCGGGGGGCTGGGGGATGTTGTTTCCGCACTTTGCGTCGGGCTCACGGAACGGGGCATCGAATGTCACCTTGCAACGATCAACTTGAAGAAACGTTTTCAAAAGGAGAACCGGATGGATGAGGCGGAATGGAGAGCGCTTCGCCATTCGATGGATCCGGAGAAAATCCATCTCGTCAGTTCATCCATATTTAATGATCTTTCGAGCGCCTATGCGGGAAATCCTCTTTGTAACGCAGCGGAGTTCCAAAAAGTGATGGTCAATCATCTGATCAAAGAAATCCGGTCAAAAAACAAGGGAAGGCTGATCCTTCACAGTCACGACTGGATGGCCGGAGGCGTAATCACCGCCTACGCAAGATCAAGAGGCTGCCCGGTTCTTCACACGGTTCACAATGTCCACACGGGCTATATCCCTCAAGAGATGTTCTACGGGGTTGATCTCGATGACCTCGCCAATTATCTCTATTTTGCCGAGGATCGGGGGGAATATTTTGCCGAAGATCGGAGGGGAAAGTGTATCGACAGCCATGCGACAGCCATCAAAAACGCCAACCTGATCAATTTCGTCGGCAAACGGTTTCTTCATGAGGTCGTTGAAGATCATTTCGCCGACAGACCGATCATTCCCCCTGCCGTGAGAAATGAAGTCAGGGAGAAATATTATCACGGCGCTGCTTTGACTATCATCAATGCACCCTCCCCCGTATTGTATCCTGAGTCCTGCGACTATCTCGCAGAAAAATATGGTCCTGAAGAAGAAATCCTTGCTGCAAAACGGGTCAATCTTGTTGCCTTCCAAAAAAGGACCGGTCTCATCGAGGACCCCAACGCCATTCTATTTTACTGGCCGTCAAGGCTGGACCCCATGCAGAAGGGAGTCGAACTCCTTGAGGAGATTGCGCAGAGGTTCGTGATCGAACATGGGGATGTACAGATCGCCATTGTCGGGGACGGCGTCGGAGGCGACAAGACCCATGAAGAAATTATAGGGAGGATTGCCTGGGCCTCCGGCGGAAAGATCACCTATCAACATTTTGAGGAAGGGCTTGCCATGCTGGGTTATGCGGCGGCGAATGATGTCTTCGGCGCCTCCCTCTATGAGCCGTGTGGGCAGATTGATCAGGTCGGAAACCTCTTCGGGGCGACGGCGACCAATAGGGACACAGGCGGGTACCATGACAAGATCAAGGAACTGAGACTGCGAATGGACGGTACGGAGCGTGACGAGGGGAACGGGTTTCTTTTCCGGGATTATGACAGCGGTGGATTATGGTATGGCCTGGAAAAGAGCGTTCATTTCCACAGGAGGGCGCCGGAAGTCAGGGAAGAGCAGGCAAAAAGGATCATGAAGGAGGCGCGAGAGAAATACAGTATAAAAAAGATGATTGATGAATACATCGGGGTCTATGAGAAATTGAACAGGGGGAGCCTGCTGTCCTAAAAACAGTATCAAGCCTTCGCACAAAACTTTCTTTCATGATGGGAAAAATGGAATATCAAAAGGAGGTCTTCATGTTTCAACCCAGAAAAATACTTGTACCAACGGATTTCTCGGAAGACTCGGATCTGGCCTTTCGAATGGCTTTAAGTATTGCCGCCACGTACCAGGCAAGAATCTTTCTCCTTCATGTCATCAGCGAACAGAGTTTGGCTGATTACTGCCTCGACCAGGGCATTGTGGATCGTGTTTTGAACGAGAGCATCGTTTTTTCCAATGAAAAGCTTCAGGAAGAAATCGACAAAAATCAACACGGCGGGAATATTAAGGTTATTCCCGATGTCCGCAAGGGTCAGCCATATGAAGAGATTCTGAAAGAGGC
>PNOO01000214.1 GCA_013824905.1 Syntrophus sp. (in: bacteria)
GTCAGGGCTTTTCCTATACCGTATTTACCCACCCTTATCAATCCATTTTTCTAAAAAATCATTGCATTTTATAGATGACTATATTAATTAGCCGATTAATGGCTCCTGGCCCTATTTTATTATTGATAATATGCCTCTCAATAAATATTCTGCATTCCTGAAACGACAGGTTAAGAAAACTTGATGAAACAGCAGTTTCCTCAAAAACAAAAAAAACCGGTCCGCCCCGATACACTTATCGGGCTTATATTGATTGCAGTCCTCCTTCTATCCACAGTCACCCTTGCCTATCTTTATTTGCAAGATCGAAAACAGCAAGAGCTTCTCTTAAAACAGGTTCAGGAAACACAGAAAAAGCTGGATCAGATTCAGGTGTCCTTAGCCCAGGGGGATCTGAAAAAGGCCTTTTCGGAACTGGCTCAGGCACAAAAAAGTGTAGCCGATCTTTTACCCCCCGTCGCGGGGACAGAGCCAAAATCCGTCGTTGCACAGAAAAAACCGCCGGCGCCCATACAGCCCACAACCGTTCCTCTTCCCGCAGCTAAGCCGCCCGCAGCGGCCCCGGCGCCGGTTCCTCCTGCTCCGGGAACCGCTCCGGTCAAATCGACGCCGGCCCCCATTCCGACCGGTTTGATCCTGGCTGCTGATGAAAACCCCTATCCCCTTATCCAAGCCGACGCGGGTGAATACCTGCTCATCGCTGAAAAAGATCAGAAAACCCTGCACCTGTTCCAGTATACCGACAACCGGTTTATGCTCGTGAAAAGTTATCCCTGCATCGTCGGCGCAAACGGTTTCGATAAAAAAAGGGAGGGGGACCTCGCCACCCCGGTGGGAAACTATTTTTCCCTGCGCTATATCCCCGGTAAAAGCCTTCCGGAAAAATACGGTTATGGTGCTTTCGTTCTCAATTACCCGAACTTCCTGGACCGTAAGGCCAGGAAAGATGGGACAGGGATCTGGCTGCACGGGCATACCCCGGGCAAGAGTCTCGGCGATCCGGAACTTCAGAACACCAAAGGCTGTATCGCCGTCAATAACGACGTGCTCAAGGAACTCACGCGATTTCTCAAAGCCAGCGGCGCCCCCGTGGTCGTGGTCAACCGGTTGCAGTTGACCAAAACCTCCACCCAACGGCAATTAGCCGAGGAACTCAATACTTTCATGAAAGCCTGGAGCAAGGCTTGGGAAAGCGGTAACTCAAAAACATTCATGAGTCACTATTCCAATGATTTTATCAACGCTGACGGGATGAATTATCAGGCGTTCAAACAGCAGAAGGAAAGGGTTAACAGTGGAAAAAAATTCATCCGTGTCCAAATTGAAAATCCTGCAATCCTGCTTGTTCCGGAAGAAAAGGGGCAAATCGCCGTGTTCCGCTTTACGCAGCGATACCGCTCCAGTAATTTTGAAAGCAATTCCAGAAAGATTTTTTATCTGAAAAAAGGACAGGCAGGATGGCAAATCATCGGCGAATCAAGGCTGTAGTTTTTTTCACCGTCTTTAATGCCTTCCTGTTTTTGTCGATCCCTTCCCCCCCGTCCACTGAGGAGAGGAAGGCCTTTTCCGTTTACCAACAGAAGACCTACTTCCCAAAGACGAGCCAGGCATTGACGGTTCATTTCATATCCGGACCGGGAAAGGGTCCCACTGTGCTTGTTTTTGGAGGCATCCATGGCGATGAGGAAGCCGGTTACCTGACTGCCGAGCGCTTCATTCATGTCGGAATTAAGAATGGAAACCTGATTTTGGTGCCGCGCCTGAACGGAGTGGCCATTAAAAAAAGACAGAGACAGGGGCTGGGGGGGGACATGAACCGCCTCTTTGATCTACCGGAAACAACTCGCCATCGCAATCCGGATGCGAAGGTCGTCGACCTGGCCAAATCTCTGATCCAGCAGGCTGATTATGTGATTAATCTCCATCAGGCGTATGATTTCTACGCTCCCAGGTGGATTTCCCGCGAGCGTAATCCATCCAAATGGGGTCAATGCAATGTCATTGATACCCCCATCTATTATTTGCACAATGGCGATAAACTCGAACCTGGACGTTTTGCACAGATGGTTTCCCAGAGGTCCAATGAACGGATCAAAAACAAAAAGTATCAATTTTTGGTGAATAACACAAATACCGGTGGGCCAAAGACCCGGCATGAGGAACAAAAGGGTTCCCTGACCTATTATGCCCTGACAAAACAGCACAAGATCGCCCTGGCTGTCGAGGCGACAAAGAACTGTTCACTGCCGGAAGCGATCGCTTTTTTGACAATTGCGGTCAACTCCGCCTTGGGAGAAGCGGGGATTCAGTCCTATTTCCTTCCCACGGAAGATTTTTTGGTGATTGGTCGGGAAATCAATGCGGGGAAAAAGAAATCAAAAACAGGAGGGCAGGCAGGCACTCATGGCCGCAGTACCGAACCTGCGGCGGCATTCAATGATGCCCTTGTCTTTGCGCCGACATAACCGGTCGCCGGATTGATCCCCTTGCTGAGCTGATATTTGATAACGGCGGCTTTTGTCAATGCGCCGAAGTACCCGGTTGCCGGAGAAACTCCCAGCAGGTTCTGTAGTGCGGCGACGTCCGCTCCTTTACTGCCGGTCTTCAGATCTTTTGTAAACAGGTAACCACCTGTTATTTTTGATGTGGGTGTTTTTGTTGTTGTTACTGTCGGTTGTCTGCCTACATTCGCCTTGGCGGCGACTGCCTTTTCTTTTGAAATAAGGCCCAGGGAAAAAAGCAAATCAATATCCGCTGCCGTCAAAGATGACGCCGCGCCGGTTCCGGCGGCCAATAAAAAAGCGATCGTCAGACCGATAACCAAACCGAGTACGGATTTTCTTTTTTTTACACTCATACCCGCCGAATTCTTTTTTGTACATCTGATAAAAACCTGGCTATTTATATACGGATTTATGATAAGAGAAGCCTCCTTGGATGTCAAGGAGATATTACTGCGGCGTCATGCGTTGGCGGCGCGCGGAGTGTCTATCGGTATGAGTGATAGTCACTATCCGTATCAGGCGTTTTTGTTGATATTGTCCTTGCTCAGCTTGTACTGGATACTGTCCACGAGGGCCTGCCAGCTCGCCTCAATGATGTTTTCGGAGACGCCGATGGTGCTCCACACCTCTTGCTCGTCACGGGACTCCAGGAGGACCTTGACCCGTGCCGCTGTTCCCTCGCTCCCCTCCACGATCCGAACCTTGAAGTCGACCAGGTGCATCTCGCTGATCTGGGGGTAGAATTTTGTAAGGGCCTTTCTGAGGGCGTGGTCGAGGGCGTTCACCGGGCCGTTTCCTTCTGCCGCGGTCAGTTCCACTTCGTCGCCGACGGAGATCTTGATGGTTGCCTGACAAAGGGAGGGATGATTTCCGGTCTTCCCGTTGGTGACGTTGAAGCACTGGAGGGTAAAGGGCTCCTTGAAAGCACCGGTGATCTTCTTCATGAGAAGCGCCAGCGAACCATCGGCCGCGTCGAACTGGAACCCCTGGTCCTCCAGCCGCTTGATCTCTCGGACGATCTTCCGGTTGGAGGCGTCGTTGTCTCCCACATCGATGCCGAACTCTCTGGCCTTGAAGGCGATGTTGCTCTTTCCGGCAAGGTCGGAGACGATAACCCGTTGATCGTTGCCCACCCGTTCGGGGGGGATATGTTCATAGGCCTGGGGATTTTTTGCGACAGCGTTCACATGGACGCCCCCTTTGTGGGCGAAGGCGCTCCGGCCGACAAAGGGGCGGAAAGGAAGCGGCCGCACGTTCGCGACTTCGCTGACGTAATAGGAGAGATTTGTCAACTGCCGGAGTGAGGCTTCCGGGAGACACCGACGGTTCATCTTGATCTGGAGATTCCCGATCACGGAAGTTAAATCGGCGTTCCCGCACCTCTCACCGTAACCGTTGACCGTTCCCTGGACCATGGTCACACCCGCCCGGACGGCTGCGAGGCTGTTCGCCACGGCGAGGCCGCAGTCATTATGGGTGTGAATCCCGAGACTTTCAAGGGGGACGATCGTTGCCGCTTTCAACACGGCCCCTGTCAGATCATGGGGCAGAGCGCCCCCGTTCGTGTCGCAAAGGACAATCCGGTCTGCCCCGGCGACCAAGGCCGCCTTCAGGGTCGCGAGGGCGTAGACGGGATTCCGGAGGTAGCCGTCGAAGAAGTGTTCCGCGTCGAAGATCACTTCTTTTCCCCTGGTTTTGAGGAATGTGATTGAGTCGCGGATGATCTCC
>PNOO01000215.1 GCA_013824905.1 Syntrophus sp. (in: bacteria)
CCCGGGAGATTCGGTGTTGCAGCCGGGATGAGGCGATCTGCCTGAACGTCACCTTTCACCAGTTTATCATCCTCGATGCCGTGGCGAACAAAAAGGGGCTTGATCTGGCGGACCTTCACAAAATACTTTCCGTGGAGAAGAGTACAACGACCCGTCTGGTGAATCCGCTGCTCCAAAAGGGGCTTTTAAAGCGAGACAAGGCAGAGCATGATTCCAGGGCGGCAAAACTCACCTTGACGGAAGAGGGGATGGAAACCCACCGGAAGGTCTGGATGTGCTTGGCGGGATTTTTCAAAAACATCACCCGGAACATACCGGAAGATCGGCAGGAAGACGTATTGAAAGCAGTCAAGGTGTTTACAGCGGCCATGAGAAAGGCCGCGGTTGATTGCAGGTGCTGCGAATAATCACTTTGAGGAAAACGCCATGAATCAGACCGACCACCCATCGCATCAAGGAAAAACATTGTCCATGTTACCCACGTATTCCGATTCGGCCTGCTGCGGCGCGACCCCGGCCGAAGCGCCGGAGCCAATCCCAAGGTTGGATCAGGGTTTTGTGGTTGGGTCCATTTCGACGCCGGTCGGGAGCGTGCCGCGGGTATCCTCGGAGCTGCAATGGCGGGATCGCTGGGGGGCCTTTAAGGCCCGCTGGGGGGTCGGCCGGATGGATTACGCCATCGATCCGGGCCTGTACGCCCTGGGAAATCCGGATCGGGAGTCGCCCGTCCTGGTGAGCGCCAATTACAAGATGAGTTTTGACCGGCTGCGGAGCGCCCTGTCCGGCCGGGATGTCTGGGTCCTGGCGCTCGATACAAAAGGGATCAATGTCTGGTGCGCCGCCGGAAAGGGCACCTTCGGCACGGAGGAACTGGTCAAAAGGATCGATACCAGCGGCTTGAAAGAAATCGTCGACCACCGGTCGATGATCCTTCCCCAATTGGGAGCGCCGGGCGTGGCCGCCCACACGACAAAAAAACTCTCCGGATTTGGCGTTCGCTATGGTCCGATCAAGGTCGAGGATCTGCCGGCCTATATCGATGCCGGGTTCAAGGCCACAAGCATAATGCGCCTCAAGACCTTCCCACTCAAAGAGAGGGCTGCCCTGATTCCGATCGAGCTGGTCGAAACCATCAAACCGACATTGATCATCGTGCCTGTCCTGTTCCTCCTGGGCGGCATAGGCGGTCCTGCCGGTTTCTGGGCGAACGCCCTTCATGAGGGTTCCTTTGCCGTCTTGGCGTTTCTGAGTGCGATCGTGGGGGGGGCGGTGATCCATCCGCTTCTCTTACCGTATCTCCCCGGACGGGCATTCTCGGCGAAAGGCTTAGTGCTCGGTGCGGTCGTGGCGACCATTATGCTTTTCCTGCAAGGGTACGATCTGTCGATATGGGCGGGGCGACTCGGCTCTCTGGCGTGGCTCTTGATCATCCCGGCCGTAACGGCCTATCTGGCGATGAATTTTACCGGGGCATCCACGTATACATCCCTTTCCGGGGTGAACAAAGAGATGCGTTGGGCCCTTCCCCTGGAGATCGGAATGGGAGGCGGCGGCCTTCTCATATGGGTTGCGTCACGCCTGATCGCTTAGGAGGTTTTCGATGAATCGTCTGACCTATCTCAAAAATGTGGTTACCCTGAAACTCGATGAAGGGAAATGCACCGGTTGTGGAATGTGCCTTGAGGTCTGCCCGCACGAGGTGTTTAAAATGAACACCCGGCACGCAGAGATCCGGGATCGGGATGCGTGCATGGAATGCGGCGCCTGCAGCCGGAATTGTCCATTCGACGCCATTACCGTGCAGACGGGTGTCGGGTGCGCGGCGGCGGTGATAAACGCCATGCTGGGTCGAACGGATCAGCCCTGCTGCGGCCCTATCGACTGTGGAGATTCTTCAGTGGCATCGAAGGAGAAGGGCTGCTGCGGATAGAGTATTTCATCGCTTATCGCGTTCGCTCCGCATCACGCGACACGCGTGAAAACGCATGTTATGCTACATCATTAGGTGCTGCCCGGCAATATATTTTTCTGATTTTTGCAGTGGTAAACATCACCGTTCCGGGTTATGATCAGGCCAAAAACAACCGAGGAGGGCATCCATGGGAGAAATGGCACCTGCAAAAAGCGATGCGGCGGCGTGGATTCGGGATTGCATAGTTCAATTCGTCGCGTCCGAGGAGAACGATCTCCACCGCGACGGCAGCCGCGAGCCGGCGTGGGAAGAACCGCTTGTCGGTTTTTCCAGCGGCGATGACACGCTTTATCAAAGGTTCAAGGAGGATATTGGTCCGTTCTTCTGGACCCCGCCGGAGATCTTTGCAACAACATTTCCCGATGTGAAAGTTGCCGCGGACGCATTGACCGTGATCAGCTGGGTCCTTCCCCAGACCGAACAGACCAGGCTCGATAACAGCAGGGAAAAGACCTTGCCGGCCAAGCGATGGGCGTTTTCACGGAAATACGGGGAAGAATTCAACGTGAAATTGCGCGACCATGTGGCGGGGGCTCTCAGGGAGGCTGGATACGAAGCCGTTGCACCGATGAATTCACCCCTCTGGAAATGGGAAAAATCCGAACGATACGGCTTGGCCTCCTCCTGGTCGGAAAGACATGCGGCGTACGTTTCCGGCTTGGGCACGTTCGGGCTGTGCGACGGCCTGATCACGCCCAGGGGGAAGGCGATGCGATGCGGTTCCGTCGTGGCACGAATTTCCATCCCTCCGGCAGAGCGGCCCTACGACAATCACCATGCATATTGCCTCTATTACTTCGACGGCAGTTGCGGAAAATGCATCAAGCGGTGCCCGGCGGACGCCATCTCCAGGGAGGAGGGCCATGACAAAGAGAAATGTTTCCATTACCTCCACAACGTAACGGAAAAATACATTCAGTCTCGATTCGGACTTACAACCTCTCCCTGCGGCCTCTGCCAGACCGGCGTCCCCTGCGAGGCAAAGATCCCCGTTCCCGGACGGACCGGGTCATAGAAGAGAGATCCCTTCTTGAATAATACCCTATCGGCACAAGACAGAATCAAGGGCGTCTATTTCATCGCCCTGTCCCAGTTCGGCCTGGCGTTTTGCTTCAATGTCGTCATGTCGTTCATGCCTTTCTACATCGTCAAGATCAGCCCCTACACGCCCCAAGAGACGATGCTCTGGATCGGCATGATCATGGGGTTGAACTCCTTTATTGCTGCTGCGGCCGCCCCCCTCTGGGGAAGCTTGACCACGAAATTCCGCCCCAAAGCCCTCTTTCAGGGGGCCTTTTTGTTCAACGGAATCGTCTTTCTGCTCATGGGGTTCACGGACAGCCTGCCCATTCTTCTCATGCTGCGCCTGATCCAGGGGGCACTCGGCGGCGCCTCCACGATCGGATTCTTTATGATCTCTCAGATATCGCCCCGGGACCGGCTGGCCGGCAACCTGAACCTGTACCAGAATTCCATGACCGCCGGGCAGTTGGCAGGGCCGCCCGTCGGGGCCTATCTAGCCGCCCATCTGGGATACCGGAGCCCGTTCTTCGCCTCATTTCTTCTGGTCGGAGTCAGTCTGGTGCTGTGTCAGATTTACATCGCCGAGATTCGGAAGAAAGAGGCGGATCAGAATCGGAAGATCCGATTCAACCGGGGCCTCCTGTGGGGGTGGGCGCTGAGTTTCATCGCGACGATTCACCTCACTTTTCTGCCGAGCGTCCTGCCCCATATCTTGGCGGGGTTCGGCCTGGTGGGCGAGGGCGCCCTGAAATCGGCGGGGTTCATCATGATGGGCTATACAGCGACGGCGATCGTAGGAAGCTATGTCATCAGTCGCCTGGCTCCCCGGACAAAACTGACGGGAGTGATCGCCGCGGTGTGCCTGGCCGCCGCGTTCTTCCAAACCTTGCTCTTCTTCTCCCGGGGACCGATCAGTTTCACGGCGATCCGGATGCTCCAGACGGGAGTGGTCGCTGCGGTCCTGCCGCTGGTTATGGCCAATTTCGCCTCGGGGATGGGCGGGGTAGGGATCGGCTTCATCAATTCGGCAAGATTCGCCGGAAACGGCGTCGGACCCTTGATGGCGACCTCCGTCGTGGCCAACTCAAACCTCCTCACACTCTATTTACTGATTGCCGTCTCAACCGTGGGTTTTGTCCTGGTCTTTCTGATCACCGGCAAGAAGAAGGCTGGATAACGGAGGGTCATCAGCCCTAAGGTGTTTTAT
>PNOO01000216.1 GCA_013824905.1 Syntrophus sp. (in: bacteria)
TGCATCGTCCCTTACACCCCAGGCGGTTACTCTGCTGGAGAAATTCAATCTCCTGCAAAAAGGGTTCAACAACATGGTGAACAGCAAATTTGTCGAACTCGACTTCTGAGCGCCAGGCTTGCTTTTTTGCAAATACGATAGGGAGGGGAGACGGATAATGATCAGTATTCAGGACGCGCAAAGGACCATTCTGGAATACATCACTACGCTGGAAACGGAAAAGGTTTCCGTGTTCCAAGGGTTGAACAGGGTTACACCGGAGGACCACATCGCCCCGTGGGATATTCCTGCGGCCGACAACTCCGCCATGGACGGGTTTGCTTTCTCCCATGCAGCGCTCAGCGGCGACCGTCTCCGTGTGATCGGCTTTCTGCCGGCGGGAGAGGTGGCCTCAGCCCCCGTGCCGGCCGGCGAGGCGATCAAAATTATGACCGGCGCGCCGATCCCTGCCGGCTGCGATACGGTCGTCCCCATCGAAGATGTCTTGGACGACGGCGAATGGATTCGATTCACTTCGACGGTCAAGGCTGGCTCGCACGTGCGTGAAAAGGGTGAAGACATCAGGAAAGGCGAGGTCATCATCCGTGCCGGCGCACTAATCAGGCCCCAGGAAATCGGCATGCTCTCGGCCATGGGAACGACAGCCCTGGCCGTTTACCGCCGGGCGCGGGTCGCCATCCTGGCCACTGGCGATGAGCTTCTGGAGCCCGGCTCGACGCCGGCGCCTGGCAAAATTATCAACAGCAACAGCTATAGTCTAGCTGCCCAGGTGCTGGACGTCGGAGGTGACCCTGTGCTGCTGGGAATTGCCCCGGACGCCCTTGATGCCACCTGCGACAAGATCAAGGCCGGGTTGAACGCGGATATGCTGGTCATTACCGGCGGGGTTTCAGTCGGGGACCGCGATTTTGTCAAGGAGGCGATTGAGAAACTCGGCGGCAGCGTTACCTTCTGGAAGGTCAACATGAAACCGGGCAAGCCACTGGCATTCGCCATGTTGCAGGGAAAACCGGTCTTTGCCCTAGCGGGAAATCCGGTTGGCGCCATGGTAGCGTTCGAGCTGTTCGTGCGGCCGTCAATCCTCAAGGCCATGGGGCACAAACGGCTTTTCCGGCCGGTGGTCAAGGCGGTTCTGCAGGAACCGGCGACAAACAAGGGGAAACGACCCCATCTGGTCCGTGGGATTGCATCGGTACATAATGACCGCTATCACGTATCAACTACCGGTAATCAGAGCTCCGGGCGACTCTCGTCGTTGATTCAGGGTAACGGCCTGATTCGCATGGCCCCCGAGGCGTTGTATGCCAAAGGGGATGAAGTGGAAGTGCTTTTGCTGGACCGGGGCTTTGAGATGGGAGATGCTTGGCAATGACCATGGCCGATCCTTGGAGTCTTTCCTTCCTTTTACTCCTTATGGTCTGCATCCTGGCAGTGGCGATACTTTACTCCAGCGTCGGGCATGGCGGCGGCTCCGGGTACATTGCCGCCTTGGCTCTATTCAGCGTGGCGCCTGCCGCCTTGAAACCTACCGCTTTGGTCCTGAATATCCTGGTGTCGTCTGTTGCCACATTCTCATTTGCTCGCGCCGGCCACTTCTCCTGGCGCTTGTTCTGGCCCTTTGCAGCGGCATCAATCCCCTGCAGCTTCATCGGCGGCTACATCAGTTTGCCTCTTCATGTGTACAAGCCTCTGGTAGGGGCCATTCTCTTGTTTTCTGCATGTCGCCTTTTTTGCCGTACGGAATATGTAGATACGGAAATCCAGCGACCTTCAGCGCCTGTGGCTCTGATTTTAGGCGCGCTGCTCGGCCTGTTATCCGGGCTTACCGGCGTGGGTGGGGGCATATTCCTGAGCCCTCTCCTCCTGATCCTGAAGTGGGGAAGGGTACGGGAGGTCTCTGCTGTTGCGGCGCTGTTCGTTCTGGTGAATTCCATCGCTGGCCTTCTCGGGCATCTCAGCAGCCTCCAGGCAATCCCGTATTTTGCGCCGATGCTTGCGGTCGCGGCACTCATCGGCGGAAGCGTCGGCGCTACTTTAGGCAGTCGCCGACTGCCGGTGGCCGCCGTTATGAAATCGTTGGCCGTTGTCCTGGTCATTGCAGGCATCAAGATGCTATTTGTATAGGAACAATGACAGATCAGCCGGGTGGAAACGGAGTATAGAAATCTCCGGATTGTTTCTCACGAGCCCCTCGCCTCTATTTTATCATTGCATCATCCCTGTGAACCATTATAAGAATAACCGATGTGACCCGTCACTTGTCCTTCAAGGAGGGAGACAACCGGGCGAAAAACCCCCTTTCCGCCAAAGATGAGGATTGGATCGGAAAAGAGAGAGGAACATGACCGAAAAACAGCTATTTGATGACTGGCCGGAGCGTTACGACCGCTGGTTCGATACGCCGGTGGGGAAGGCGGTCCTCAGATATGAAAAAGAACTGACCCTTGAACTGCTCAGTCCGGTACAGGGGGAGCAGATCCTTGATGCGGGGAGCGGGACGGGGATCTTTACACGGGAATTTCTCGTCCGGGGGGCCGATGTCGTGGGGCTCGACATCTCCTGGGCGATGCTCCGATGGGCAATGGTAACGAACGAGGCCTTTTCCCACCGGATGGTGACAGCGGACATGGCGTTACTCCCCTTTGCCGACGGCGCGTTCGATAAAACCGTCTCCGTAACGGCCCTGGAGTTCATCGAAGATGAGAAAAAGGCCGTCGCCGAGCTGTTCCGGGTGACGAGACCGGGAGGGATTATCGTCGTGGCGACGCTCAACAGCCTCAGTCCCTGGGCGACCCGGCGACGGGAGAACGCCCGACAGGACCGGGAATCCATTTTCAACCGGGTATTTTTCCGTTCACCCTCACAGCTCCTTGCGGCGGCGCCTGCCCCCGGTATCGTCCGGACGGCTGTCCACTTCGGGAAAGAGGATGATCCCGCCGATCTGGACCGGATCGAGCGGGAGGGTCAGGGGAGGGAAACGGGGGCCTTTTTAGCAGCCCGCTGGGAGAAGACATGACGGCTTCGCAAAAAGCCCTATATGCTGCGTTGCGCTTCATCCTCGTCGTTGCGGCGTACGGAAAAAGTACGCCGCACTCCTCGGAATTGCGCGCCTTGCCTCTGGAGCTTTTTGCGAAGCCGTCTGACGTTTAGACACGTTGTGCACTGGTTACAAAGGTAAAAAGGTAAATAACCGAATGAATATGAATCTCGACAATGTCACCATCGTCCTTAAGGGACCGAAATTTCCCGGGAATGTCGGCTCGGCGGCGCGCTGTGCGAAGAACATGGGAATCGGTAAACTGATTGTCGTTGGGAACCGCGACCTTGACGACGAAGCCGTGCGGCAGATGGCCACCCACGTATCGAAGGATGTCGTGGAGACAATCCTCCATTTCGATACCCTCGACGAGGCACTGGCGGGTTTCTCCTGGATCGTCGGAACGACGGCAAGGCAGGGGTCGGGAAGGGGACCTGTTGTTACTCCGCGCCGGATGGCCGAATCGCTTGTTGCCATCTCACAGGAAAACACGATCGCCCTCCTCTTCGGCCCGGAAGACACGGGGCTTACCAACGACGACCTCCGCTTCTGCCAAACCGTCGTGACGATCCCTACCGAGGGTTTCAAATCCGTGAACCTTTCCCATGCGGTGATGATCGTCTGTTATGAAATGCTCATAGCGCGGATGGGCGAGGAGGAGAAACCCACGCCCAAGCTGGCCGGCTCACGGGAACTCGATGGGATGTATGTCCAGCTCAAGGCCGTCCTCCAGGCGATCGGATTTCTCAACCCGGAGAACCCCGACTACTGGATGATGCATATCCGCCGTCTCTTTGCCCGAACGACCCTCCAGGCCCGGGAGGTCAAGATTATCCGGGGGATCTGCCGGCAGATTGAGTGGTACGGGGACCATAAGGAGCGCAAAAATCCTTGACTTTCCGCCGTCCGGCGACGTATTTAAACGGAGAAATAGGGGGAACAGGCTATGAAGACATTTTCCTTTACCGGTGCAAAAAAGATCGTTTTCGGTCGGGGGAGCTTTGCCTCCTTGCCGGAGCATATCACGGAACTGAAGATTTTGCGGCCGCTGATCGTCCTTGATAAGAACCTCGCGGAGACCGGCTTTGGTGAGAAGATTGACGGCATCCTGGCCAAGGCGGGAAT
>PNOO01000217.1 GCA_013824905.1 Syntrophus sp. (in: bacteria)
GCCGGAAGACGGAGAGGGAACTGCAGGAGAGCCGAGCCCGCTTTCAGTCCCTCTTCCTGTCGATGAACGAGGGCATGGCCCTCCATGAACTCTGCCTCGATACCGAGGGCAGGCCCGCCGATTATGTCCTGCTGGATGTCAACCGGGCCTGTGAGCGGATCTTCGGCGTCTCCCGGGAAAAGGTGGTGGGGCAAAGGGGTTCGGCCCTCTTTGGAATCGAGCCGGCGCCCTTCCTGGACCGCTATGCCAGGGTGGTCCGGACCAGAGAGCCGAGCCGCTTTGAGACGACCGATGCCGCGCCGGGCAAGACCCTTCTCGTCTCGGTCTTTTCCCCTGCCCAGGGTCAGTTCGCCACGGTCTTCGAGGACATCACGGCGCAGAAAAGGGCAGAGGCCGAGTTGCGCCACAGCGAGGAGCGGTACCACGAACTCTACGATGAGGCCCCGGTGGGCTACCACGAGATCGACAGCGAGGGCCGCATCGTCCAGATCAACAAGCGGGAACTGGCGATGCTGGGCTATTCTTCCGCCGGAGAGCTGCTCGGGCGGGCCGTCTGGGACCTCGCGGTCGAACCCGAATCGGAGGCGCCGGTCAGAGCGATTCTTGCCGGAGAGGTTTCACCGGACACATCCTCTGAGCACACCTATCGGCGCAGGGACGGGACGACGGTCCCCGTTCAGGTCTATTCCCGTCCCATTCAGGACCAGGGGGGACGGATCACCGGGGCGCGCTCGACCGTCCAGGACATCAGTGAACGCAAGCGGAGCGAGGCGGAAAAGGAGAAGCTCCAGGCCCAGTTGCTCCAGGCCCAGAAGATGGAGGCGGTGGGGCGGCTGGCGGGCGGCGTGGCCCACGACTTCAACAACATGCTCGGGGTCATCATCGGCCACACGGAGCTGGCGTCCTTAAGGGTGGATTCCAATGGCCCGGTCCACAAGAGTCTGCAAGAGATCCTCAAGGCGACCCTCCGTTCGGCGGATCTGGTGCGCCAACTGCTCGCCTTTGCCCGGAAGCAGACGATCAGCCCCAAGGTCGTGGACTTCAACGACAATGTACAGGACATGATCGGAATGCTCCGGCGGCTGCTCGGCGAGGAGATCGCCCTGATTTGGATCCCGGGCAAGGGGCTCTGGCCGGTTTTGATGGACCCGACCCAGATCCACCAGATACTGACCAACCTCCTGGTGAACAGCCGCGACGCCATCGCGGGGACCGGGACGATCACCCTGGAAACGGACAAGATGGTCTTCGACGAGGCTTACTGCCGGCAGCACGAAGGGGCCGTGCCGGGAAGTTACGTCCGGCTGACCCTCACCGATACGGGATGCGGCATAGGACCGGAGGTGATCGAGCAAATCTTCGATCCCTTCTTCACCACCAAGGAACCGGGCAAGGGAACGGGGCTGGGACTGGCCACGGTCTATGGGATCGTCAAGCAGAACGGCGGCTTCATCAACGTCTACAGCGAACCGGGGCTGGGGAGCACCTTCAAGATCTATATCCCCCGCCACGCTACCGGCGAGGTCGAACCGGCGCCTGCGGTTGCCGAGAAGCCCGCGACAGGAACGGAAACGATCCTGGTGGTCGAGGACGAAGAGTCCCTGCTGGCCGTCGCCCGGATCAACCTGGAAGAGATGGGCTACCGGGTCCTGGCGGCGCAGTCTCCCCGGCAAGCCCTGGCGATTGCCGAGGAGTTCGCGGGGGAGATCCACCTGCTCCTCACCGACGTGGTGATGCCCGGGATGAACGGCCGGGAACTGCTGGAGCGCCTCCGGCCCCTCCGGCCCGTCATGAGGTGTCTCTTCATGTCCGGCTATACGGCCGACGTGATCGCCCACCGGGGCGTTCTCGACGAGGAATTCTCCTTCCTCCCGAAGCCCTTCTCCTCCCTGGAACTGGCCAGGAAGGTGCGGGAGGTTTTGGACATGGCGGATAGACCGGAGGAACGACATTGAACCAGGCGGCGAGAGGCGCGGGCGAAATAACAGAGCCGTGCGACCACTATAAACCAACACGTTATCAGGAGGGGACAACATGAAGAACATGAAGCTGAGCACGAAACTGATCTGCGGTTTCCTTGCCGTTTCCCTGATCGGCGCCATCGTCGGAGGGTGGGGCCTCTTGAAAATCAATCAGGTCGTCCGGTCCGAGACGAAGCTCTACGAACAGATGACCGTTCCGCTAAGCCAGCTGGGTCACATCTCCACGTATTTTCAGCGTGTGCGGATCAACGCGCGGGACATGGTTGAGGCCGAGGACCCGGCCCGGATCAAGCATTTCGCCGGCCGGATCGACGAACTTTCCGCAGCCATCACCAAGAATGCCGAGGCCTACGAGAAGACCCTCCTTTCCGAGGAAGAAAAGGCCCTGTTTAGGCGCTTTGTGGAATCCCGGAAGGTCTATCGCGCACATCTGGCCAAGATGACCGAATATGCCCTGGAAAATAAAGATGCCGAGGCCAGGGCGATTATGGCGGGTGAAGGGTTCAAGGCCGCGCAGGACGAGCAAGCCTGCATTGACGAGATGATGGCCGGCAAGATTGGTTCAGCCAAGGCGACAACTGAAGCCGCCGCCAACGCCGCCGTTGTCACCGCGATCCTCACCCTGATGGGCGTGGCCCTCTCCCTGTTCCTCGGAATCCTGCTCTCCCTTTCCATCTCCCGCGCCCTGAACAAGGTGATCGCCGGTCTGAACGACGGCGCCGACCAGATCGCGGCGGCGGCGGGTCAGGTCTCGGCGGCGAGCCAGTCGCTGGCCGAGGGGACCTCGGAGCAGGCCTCGTCCCTGGAGGAGACATCGTCCTCACTCGAGGAGATGTCGTCAATGACCAAGCAGAATGCCGACAATGCGGCGCAGGCCAAGGCGATGACGGCGGAGGCGACCGTCATCGTGGAGAAGGTGAACCGGCATATGCAGGATATGGCTGCCGCCGTCGGTGAGATTGCCCGCTCCAGCGAGGAGACGGGTAAGATCATCAAGACGATCGACGAGATCGCCTTCCAGACGAACCTTTTGGCCCTCAACGCGGCGGTGGAAGCGGCCCGGGCCGGAGAGGCGGGGGCGGGCTTCGCCGTGGTGGCCGACGAGGTGCGGAACCTTGCCTTGCGGGCCTCCGAGGCGGCCAAGAACACAAACTCCCTGATCGAGAATACCATCAAGGCGGTGCGCAAGGGGAACGAACTGACGAACATCACCTCGGAGGCATTCAAGGAAAACACGCTGATCTCCATGAAGATTGCGCAACTGGTCGATGAGATCGCCGCTGCCTCGGAAGAACAGGCCCGGGGGATTTCCCAGGTGAACATGGCGGTCTCGGAAATGGACAAGGTGACGCAGTCCACAGCGGCGAACGCCGAGGAGTCGGCCGCAGCGGCGGAGGAACTCAACGCCCAGGCCGAGCAGATGACGGTGTACGTCGGCGATCTGGTGGCTGTAGTGGGCGGCAACAGCCGCGACACGAAGGGCGGGGGCAAAGGTCTGGCGCTGACCAGACGGGCGGCACGCCAGCCGCTGACCGTGACGGAAAGGAAAGCGGCGCAACCGTTGATGGGCGAGCGGCGCGGTCCAAAGAACAGCCGTGGAAAACAGTTGATACCCCTGAAGGAGGAAGAGTTCAATGATTTCTAACCCATCTTCCGCAGTTCAAAAGTTTGGAAGATGTAATATCAATTTATATGAAAATACCCCCGGTAGGACCGGCGTCCCGCCTGTCGATGGCGGATGACGGGCGAGACGCCCGTCCTGCTGCTTTATTTGGTTATTTTCATCCTTCGTTGTGCCCGCGCCGGGCATGGGGGTTAGTTACGGTAAAAACAAGGCCATTTTCTCCACTACATTTTCGATGATTTTCGCTTTGTTGGGGAGAAAGATTTTCATTCTCTGGAGCAGCATCTTGAGTTCCTTATCCGGTGTTGCCACCATTGTGAGTCTGAGGATTTTCTTCCGTGTCGGTAGAAGAACGTCAAGGGATTTGCGTTCCCGTAACTCCTCCAGCAGCTTTCCGGGCGCTGTACCGAGACCGGATGCTTTCATCCACTGCTGGAGGGTTCGCCACATCGTCAACGCAAGGAAACAGACGAGGATGTGCGCATGGGTCCGCTCCTGCTTGTGGTGGAAGATCGGCCGCATCCCCAGGTCGTGTTTTTCGGTACGGAAAGA
>PNOO01000218.1 GCA_013824905.1 Syntrophus sp. (in: bacteria)
GCCCCTGCTGCGCCGAAGTACGCCCCGGCGGAGATCCCGTTCCTCGTGCCCCTGAACACGAAGGCGGTGTACGATTTCGACAATGTCCTGGCGAGGCTGGTGGATAATTCGGAGCACATGGAGTTCCGCACCGGTTTCGGACCGGAGGTGTACACAGGTCTGGTGAAGATCGACGGATTTTTGCTGGGGGTGATCGGGAACCGCCAGGGACTGTTGCCGAACTACCCGGAATACACCAACGCCTATGGGGGCGTCGGAGGGAAACTCTATCGGCAGGGGCTGATCAAGATGAATGAGTTCGTGACCCAGTGCGGCCGGGACCGGATTCCGGTGATCTGGTTCCAGGACACCTCGGGGATCGACGTGGGGGATATTGCGGAGAAGGCGGAGCTGCTGGGGCTCGGGCAATCGCTGATCTATTCGATCGAGCAGACGAAGCTCCCCATGATGCTGGTTGTCCTTCGGAAAGGGACGGCGGCGGCGCATTACGTAATGGGGGGACCGACGGCGAACAACCACACCGCCTTTACATTGGGTACTGCCGCCACGGAGATCAACGTGATGCACGGGGAGACGGCGGCGGCGGCCAGCTACGCCCGGCGGCTGGTGAAGGAGAAGGATGCCGGCAAGCCGCTGGGGCCTGTGATCGACAAGATGAACGAGATGGTGGAGCACTACCGCAAGACCTCGCAGCCGATCTACTGTGCGAAGAAGGGATTCGTAGACGAGGTGGTGCGTTTCGAGGCGATCCGGGGTTACATGGTGGCCTTTGCCAACGGGGTGTACCAGAACCCCCGTTCGATCTGCCCTCACCATCACCTGATGCTGCCGAGGCTCATTCGCTCCCAGATCGTCAAGGGGCTCGAGCGGCCGGTGTAAAGGGATTTAAAGCTTGAGGGGGTAAGATCTTGAAAGAGAAGAATGAGGAGTTGAAGGCGAAGGAAGCCTTGGCGATGCTGGGCGGCGGTCAGAAGCAGATCGACAAGCAGCACGAGCGCGGCAAGCTGAGCGCGCGGGAGCGGATCGATCAGCTGGTCGATCCGGGGAGCTTCATGGAGATCGAGATGTTCGTCACCCACCAGACGACCAAGTTTGGGATGGAGAAGGAGAAGTATTACGGCGATGGGGTGGTGGCCGGGTCGGGGAAGATCGCCGGTCGGCAGGTGTACCTCTATTCACAGGATTTTACGGTGATGGGGGGATCGCTGGGGAAGGCGCATGCCAGCAAAATCTGCCATGTGATGGACCTGGCGATCAAGACGGGGGCGCCGATCATCGGTCTGATCGATTCGGGCGGCGCGCGGATCCAGGAGGGATTGGGGCAGTATGGTTCGATCTTCTTTCGGAACACCCAGGCCTCGGGGATCGTCCCGCAGTTTTGCCTGATCCTGGGGCCCTGCGCGGGGGGGGCGGTCTATTCGCCTGCCCTTTGCGACTTTGTGTTCATGGTGGACGGGATCAGCAAGATGCACATCACGGGTCCCAACGTGATCAAGGCGGTGACGGGGGAGGAGATCACAGCGGAGGAACTGGGCGGCGCGAAGGTCCACAGCCAGAAGAGCGGCGTGGCGCACCTGGTGGCCAAGAGTGAGCAGGAGTGCTTCGAACAGGTGAAGAAGCTGCTGAGTTTTCTGCCGTCCAACTACCAGGGAGTGCCTCCGGAGCCGACCTCTGTGGATGACCCGGACCGTCTAACGGAGGAGATCGAGGGGATCATACCGGACTCTCCGCAGCGGGCCTACGACATGAAGCGGATCATCCGCCAGGTGGCGGATCACAATGATTTTTTCGAGATCCAGGAGGACTTTGCCAAGAACATCCTCATCGGGTTTATCCGCCTCAACGGCATGAGTGTCGGTGTGATCGCCAACCAGCCGATGGTGAGCGCGGGGAGCCTGGATATCGACGCCTCGGACAAATCAGCGCGCTTCATCCGGTTTTGCGACGCCTTCAACATCCCGATATTGAATCTGGTGGACTGCCCCGGTTATCTGCCCGGGAAGCAGCAGGAGTATGGAGGGATCATCCGGCACGGGGCCAAGACGCTCTATGCCTACTGCGAAGCCGTCGTGCCGCGTGTTTCGGTGATCGTGCGGAAGATTTACGGAGGCGCGATGTCGGGGATGGCGGTATCGAAGCTGGTGGGGACGGATTTTACGATAGCGCTGACGACGGCGGAGATCGCGATCATGGGTCCCGAGGCGGCGGCGAACATCATTTTCAAGGACGAGATCGCCCAGGCGGAGGATCCGAAGGCGATGCGGATCCAGAAGATCAACGAGTACCGGCAGAAGTTTGCCAATCCCTATATGGCGGCCGAAGAGGGGTGGATCGACGCGATTATCGAGCCGAAGGTCCTGCGTTCCTATCTGATTGCGGCGTTTGACCGTCTCAAGGGGAAGGTGGAGCTCCGGCCCGGTAAGAGACATGGGACGATTCCGTTGTAAAGGAGAAGATCATGATCAAGAAGGTAGAGCATATCGGGGTGGCGGTGGCGAGCATAGAGAAATCGATCCATGTGTTTCGGGATCTTCTGGGGATACCGCTGGAGAGGGTCTACGAATCGGATGCGATCAAGACGAAGATCGCCTTTTTCCCGTTGGAGGGTTGCACGATCGAGCTGATCGAGCCGATGGATCCGGAGAGCCCGGCGGCGAAGTTCATCCAGAAGCGGGGAGAGGGGATACACCACATCTGCCTTGGCGTGGAGAATATTGAGGAAGCGCTCCGGGATTATGAGGCGAAGGGGATCGAGCTTCTCAACAAGACGCCACGCCGGACGCAGGACGGGCGGCTGATCGCCTTTTTGAATCCGAAGAGCACCAACGGCGTTTTGATCGAATTGGAGGAGATCGGCGCCGAATAGCCATCGTAGAAGGAGGAAAAGGACCATGGCGAAAAAAGCGAGTGAGACGGAGGTGCGTCCGGTCGTTTCCATATTGGGGACCCCGGTGAAGTGTTTTTACTCTCCGGAGGATCTTCCGGAGTTCGATTACAAGGAGAAGCTGGGTGACCCGGGCGAGTATCCCTTTACGCGGGGGGTCTATCCGACGATGTACCGCAGCGCCCTCTGGACGATGCGGCAGTATTCGGGCCAGTCGACGCCGGACAGCACGAACGAGCGATTCAAGTACTTGCTGAAGAACGGGCAGACGGGGCTGAGCCTGGCGTTCGACCTGCCGACGCAGATCGGCCTGGATTCGGACATGCCGCTGGCGGAGGACGACGTGGGGAAGCTGGGGGTGGCGGTGGACTCCCTGGAGGATTTTGAGAGGATCTTCGACGGGATCGCCCTGGATCAGATCTCGACGTCCTTTACGATCAACGCGACGGCGCCGATCATCCTGGCGATGTATGTCTTGGTGGCGCAAAAGCAGGGGGTGGAGCCCAAAAAGCTCCGGGGGACGATCCAGAACGATATTTTGAAAGAGTACATTGCCCGGGGAACCTGGATCTTCCCCCCGGAACCGTCGATCAAACTGGTGGGGGACCTAGTGGAGTACTGCAACAAGGAGATCCCGCGGTTCAACGCGATCAGCGTCTCGGGAACCCATATCCTGGAGTACGGGGCCAATACGATGCAGTCGGTCGCCTTGGCGATCTCGATCGCGGAGGTCTATATCCGGGAAGTCCTGAAGCGGGGTTCCCACATCGACCAGATCGCCCCGCTGTTTTCTTTCCATCTGCCGATCGGCGGGCGGGATTTCAACTTCTTCGAGGATATCGCGAGGCTTCGGGCCGCACGGCGATACTGGGCCAGGCTGATGAAAGAGAAATACGGGGCCCAGGACAAGCGCTCCCTTCAGTTCCGGTTTTCCACCGGGGGGATGGGAGGAGGGTTGACGGCCGAGCAGCCCTTGAACAACATCGCCCGGGCGACGATCTACGCGATGGCGGCGGTGTTTTCGGGGACTCGATCGCTGAACCTCGCCTGTTATGATGAGGTCTATGCGATTCCCTCGGATCTGGCGATCCGGACCTCCTTGCGGGTGCAACAGATCCTGGCTTTTGAAACCGGTGTGGCCGATGTGGTCGATCCGCTGGGCGGATCCTACTATGTAGAGAAGCTGACCGATGAGATGGAGGCGAAGATCGGAAAGACCATTGCCGATATCGAAAAGGACGGGGGCATCGTGAAGATGATCGAGAGCGGGG
>PNOO01000219.1 GCA_013824905.1 Syntrophus sp. (in: bacteria)
TGATGCAGTTCATGTAGGTAGATAAACGATCTATCTTATCCACCAGCCTTTTTGTGGTTATATCCGCGACGCCGATACCCGTTGCGTTTCCGCTGGAGGAAGGAGTCAAATCCCTCACAAAGAGCCGTCTGGCGTTCACAGGGTGGGGGAAGACGCCGAGGATGTCGCGATTACGCCCGGTGACATTCGGATCGATGCCCATGCCGCTGATGTCTTTTCCCATCTCATCGATAATCAGAAGGTCGATTTCATCGAAGGGGAGTCGGGGCATCATCCTTTTGGCCAGGACGAGCAGTTCTTTCTCCCGCGCCTCAAGATCTTCAGGAGGGAGCGCGGCGATCACCGCCGTCTGATCGTATCCATTTTCCACGAGCCCCAGACCGCAGAGTATGGGGGCCTTTTTCAAGACTTCCCTGCCCGCATCGACGATGATCTTGGGAAAGGTGCATTGGATCGCCGCCTTGTGGTAATATTCGGCGCCTTTTTGCTTGCCCATGCCGATGGCCATCATCTTCATCAGGCCGCTCTCTATGGGGGCCTTGAATTTGGTGTGAGGCTTGATCCGGTTAATGACGATAATCCCGTCCGCCTCGAAGGCGTACTTGTCGATAAAAACCGGCACGCCGTCCTGGGTTCTGGAGATCTCCACCGTGTCCATGGAGGAGTAAACGGGAGCGCCGGTAAAGGCCTCGGTCACTTGATAATGGGCCAGCATGGCTCTCTGCCCCTCCGCCGTAGCCCCCCCATGGCTTCCCATGGCGGGGAAAATAAACGGCCTGGCCCCGAGGGATTTCAAATAGTCCACAACGGTTTTCAGAATCAAAGCGATGTTGGCGACACCGCGGCTGCCACCGGTAAGGCCAATCCGCTGACCCGGTCTGATCCGTTGTTCCAAGGCAAGCTTTTTCAATTCGGCCTGAATTGCTCCGGGAATATCCGCGACCATTGTCCGGTCAAAGGTCTGACGCAGGCGAACCATGTTTGGAAAATCCACTGTATAAACCTCCTAAATGGGTGAACTTCAGAATCAATACCCTATAATGAGCGCCATATCTCTAACTGAGAAGACGCTTCAGTGCAATCCTTATATTGTCTCAGCAGGAGTAATCATATGTGTCACTCCGGAAAAAGGCAAGTCTCAATTACGGTTCAGTCCGTCCTTAATCAGCCCGGCAAACAATAAAAAACGGGAGAAACTCGTTGACATCTAAAGCCGACCTTCGTATCCTTTCTCTGCGCATCAGGACAGACCTTGTCCGTTATGTACGCCACGCAACAGGCGTTTTTCCGCCGCAAGTTCCGTGGCCCGTGTGATCCCAACCTTTACGGAGGAGACCATGAACGAAAAACGGATGCCCCTATCCGCCATCGAAACCCCGGCAGTCATTGTGAATATGGATGTTCTGGAATCGAACATCGCAGAGATGTCCAGGCTCGCCCGCGAAGCTGGGGTCAGGCTGCGCCCCCATACGAAGATTCACGAATGCCCGGACATCGCCAAGCTGCAGATTGCCGGAGGCGCTTGCGGCATCGAGGTCGGAGCGATCGAGCGGGCCCTCTGCATGGCCGAGGCGGGAATCGACGACATCCTCATCGCCCACCCGTTCTACGGCGATCACAAACTGGCGATCCTGCGGCGGCTCCTCGATAAGCCGGGGCTGAAGATCACCGTAATGGCAGATATGATAGAACAGGCGGAAGAGATTTCCCGGGTGGGTCAGGCCCTCGGCAGGGCGATCCCCATGCTCCTGAAGGTCAACACGGGGGGAGACCGGTTCGGCGTTCGTCCTGGCGAACCGGCTGTGCGCATGGCAAAGCGGCTCTGTCGTCTGCCGGGAATCGCCTTCCAGGGCATCTACGTCCACGAGTCAGGCGGAAACCCGACCCCGGAGGGCATGGACCGTCTGGCGCTCGAGGCTGCGACGATGGCCGTTCAAACGGCGAGGCTGCTTTCGAAGGAGGGGGTCCCCGGAGCGCATGTGTCCGTTGGGGCCTCGCCTACGCTCCGGGCCACCTGCGCCCTGCTGAAGGGGAAGCGGTTCCCCGAGATCACGGAAATCCACCCGGGGCACTGCACGATCGGCGACATGTGGCACGTCCGCGCGCTGGCCAATGCGCGTGAGGCGTGCGCGGCTGCGGTCCTGTGCACCGTGATGAGCGCCGCCGATCCGAGGCATGTCGTGATCGACGCAGGTTACAAGACCTTCGGGGCCGATTCGCTCATCCAGTATCAAGACATGCCCGGATTCTTCTGGCAGGGGAAGCCGAGCTTCGGCTCAGTGCAGGGCCGAGAGGACCTCTGGCCGGGACGGATCTCCGCAGAGACGGCGTGCGTGCAATACATGGAACCGGATCCCGCCCCCGCAAAACGGCTCCGGATCGGGGATCGCCTGGAAATCGTCCCCAACAACGCAACGCTCACGATCAGCATGCAGGAGAAGATCTACGGCGTCCGACGCGGCGGCGTCGAGAGGATCTTCACAGTCGCCGGAAGGAAGGACAGGACACCAGCCGTATAGAGATAAGCGCCGGGATGCGGCTTCCTGAATACGGCTTCGTCAATCTTGATAAGAGGGAAAATGATCAATCGCCGCCTATTGAACATCATCTTCATCCTCCTTCTTTTGCTGTCTGCAAAGACCATTGCTGCCGGTCAGGACGGCGGCAATGACTCCTCGCTGATCAAAAACGACAGGAACGACGTCCAGAAGATCAAAGTCCTTATCGTCTACCAGAGCAAGTACGGGAGCACAAAGCAATATGCTCAATGGATTCATCAGGAAATAAAAGCCGATCTGGTCAATATCGAAAATGGAGACAAACCGGATCCGGCAGGATACGACATCATCGTTATCGGCGGTTCTGTGCGGATTGGGAATATCGTCGTCGCTCCGTTCATCAAGGAGCATTGGAGTGTCATGAAAGGCAAGAAGGTTGTTTTATTCACTACCTCAGCAACACCGCCCCAGCATCCGAAGATTCAGAGCATTTACGAAAAAAGCCTGCCTGAGGAGATTCGCAAAGAGATAAAATATTTCCCGCTGCCTGGGAGAATATCCACAGAGAATCTGACGCTCTTTGATCAATTGCTCATTGCCATCGGTAAGATCATGGAGCAGGATGAAACTTTGAAAAAGGATATGGGAAAAGACTTTGACGGCGTTCGGCGGGAAAATCTCTTGCCGCTGCTTGAATATCTGGAGGATGTTAAATCGATTCTCGCCGGCAAAAAGTGATGGATGATGAGTCTCCGCGAGAGATCCATTGGACAGGCGGCAACGGCGATGATGCGGACAGACTCCCCGAAAACCACACCGATGGCGCTTTATATGAAACGCTCATGACGGCCTGCCGTCACAAAGGGGGATGAAAATTGCTGGGCGACCCCACCCCCACCCTACACCCTCCCCCGTCAAAGGGGGAGGGAAGTTTGATGTAATTATTTCAATAAGTTGATGGCGTATTTTTATGCTTCGTTGAGCCCTCTTCGGGCATGGGGGTTATTGAAATATACCCGCATTCCCTCTGTAAACCCGTATGAAGCGCCGGGTTACTCCAGCACCGCCCTCATGATGGTGAAGAGCTCCGTGTTGTGGAGAAATCCCTTGATCCGCTCCGAGCCGGGCCCCGTTCCGAAGGCGAACAGCGGCGATGCCGTGTGCGTCTGGCTTCCCCAACCCACCCGGAGATACGGCCTCAGGACGAACGCCAGGGAGTGGAGCGTGGCATAGCTGTAGTTCGCAGGGTCCAGCTTCCGGAGGGTATCATTGGCCACCGTCTTGGCCTCATCGTCGGTCAGCTCGATGGCGAGGTGCTGTTTCACGACTTCCTTGATCTTTTCGGGAGTCGGGTTTTTGCCGAGCAGTTCGATGAGGGGATCGAAAGAGATCTGGATCTTCTGGATCGCCTTCAGATCAATCCCGACGTACTCCTTGCTGTCCTTGCTGTGGCCGATGAGGGCCATTCCGCCGGTCTCGTGATCGGCCGTGACGATCAGCAGGGTGTCGGGAGTCCGCCGCGCGAAATCCAGGGCGACTCCCACCGCGTCGTCAAAGGCCAGCGTATCCTTGATCGTTGCGGCGGCATCGTTCCGATGTGATGCGTGGTCGATCCGGCCGCCTTCGATCATGGCGAAAAAGCCTTTCGGGC
>PNOO01000220.1 GCA_013824905.1 Syntrophus sp. (in: bacteria)
CAGGTCTATTATATTTTGTGAGGCTGCCGTGCTCGAAAAAGCCCTGAAAGGATCGCGCGGATACGGAATCTGGGTGGCATTTTTGCTGCTGCTGGTTGCCGTCGGTTTTTTCTTCTACCTGAGACAGCTTGACTACGGTCTGGGGATCACCGGGATGAGCCGGGACGTCTCGTGGGGGCTCTATATCGCCCAGTTCACCTTCCTGGTCGGGATTGCGGCATCGGCGGTGATGCTGGTTCTGCCTTACTATCTCCACGACTTCAAGGCATTCGGGAAGATCACCATTCTGGGGGAATTTCTGGCCGTCTCCGCGGTGATCATGTGCGTCACTTTCGTCTTCGTCGATCTCGGCCGACCCGACCGGGCCGTCAATCTCCTTCTCCATCCTTCTCCGCGATCCGTCCTGTTCTGGGACGTAATCGTCCTGAACGGTTATCTTTTGTTAAACATCATTACCGGCTGGACGGTCCTTGAGAGCGACAAGAAGGGCATTCCGCCGCCGGCCTGGGTGAAGCCCCTGATTGTCCTCTCCATCCCCTGGGCCGTCAGCATCCATACCGTCACGGCCTTCATCTACTCGGGTCTGCCGGGAAGGAGTTTCTGGCTTATGCCGACCATGGCCCCCCGGTTTCTCGCTTCGGCCTTTGCCTCCGGGCCGGCCCTCCTGATCCTGCTGTGTCTAATTCTGAGGCGGTTCGGCCGGTTTGACGCCGGGGAAAAGGCGATTCAGACCCTGGCCAAGATCGTGACCTATGCCCTGGCGACGAGCATCTTCTTTGTCCTGGTGGAGCTCTTCACCGCCTTCTACAGCCAGATCCCAGGACACATGCAGCATCACCTGTATCTTTTTACGGGCCTGGACGGCCACACCACGATTGCCCGGTGGATGGCCGTGTCGGCATTGACCGCCGTGGCAGCCCTCATCCTGCTGATCATCCCCCGAACCCGGAAGAACGATTCCCTCCTTGCGCTGGCCTGTGCCGGCGTATTTCTATCACTCTGGATCGAGAAGGGACTTGGGCTGGTGGTGACGGGTTTCGTCCCCTCCCCTCTGGAGACGATCACCGGCTACACGCCTACGGGACCTGAACTGGCCATCACCATCGGCGTTTGGGCACTGGGGCTGCTCATGATCACGCTGCTCTATAAGATTTTCCTATCCGTAAGAAAAGAGGAATGAGCGGAGATTCTCTTACTCCTCCCAAATGACGACACAATTTCGCCCCGAATTCTTCGCGCCGTAAAGGGCCTGATCAGCATGGTCAATCAATACTGACAGATTCGGAATGTCCTGCTGCATAAAGGCAACACCGATGCTCACATTGATCCGGATATCAACTGGCGCTGGATTGCCTTTTCCCCGGCGAATCGGGATAGAGAGGTCGGCAATAGATTGACGGAGGCGTTCGGCAATCTGGATCGCTACAGGATGATCCGTTTCCGGTAACAGGAGGGTGAACTCCTCGCCGCCATAACGTCCCGCGACATCAATGCCGCGTGTGCTCTGGCGAAGGCAATCGGCCAGGGCGCGCAGAACCAAATCGCCTATGGGGTGGCCGTAGGTGTCGTTGACCCTCTTGAAGTGGTCGATATCGAGCATCAGCGCCGCAAGGGGCCGCCCAAAACGTAATGCGCGTTCGAATTCACGTTCGCCCAACTGAAAAAATCCACGCCGGTTGAACAGGTCCGTCAGCTCGTCGGTCGCGGAAACCTGTTCGATTTTGCGATAGAGCCGCGCGTTGCGGATGGCGAGCGCGGCCTGCGCGGCGAACATGCCGAGAACATCCAAATCCGTCTGGGTGTATTGGTGCGGCAGATAGGCCATCGTATCGATAATGCCCAGCAATTCTTCACCCCAGCGAATAGGCGCCCCCACCAACGCCCGGGACGGGAGAGAGTCATACTCCCTTTTTCGCCCCGGCCAGGAGTGATAATCATTGACCAAAAGCGGGGCGCCTGTCGCCCAGATATGACCGACAAAGCCTTCACTCCGCTGCCGTACCATTTTATGGGGAGTCAATTCCGGACCGGCGCTCGCCACCCGCTCCATCAGATCCGATTCCAACCGGTAGAGGTAGCAATGGCAGTTTGTACCGCCGATCAGACCCAACGCGCGCCGGGTGATAAAATGGAGAAGTGTGTTGAGATCCAGTTCGGCTATCAGTTCGACGCTCGTTTCGTGCAACGCGGCCAACTGCTTGGAACGGCGCTCGCTTTCTTCCTGCACCCGTTTGCGCTCGGTGATATCCTCAACCACGATCATATTGCGCCCGGGTTTTTCCCCCGGCTTCCAGAGAGGCGATACCGAGATATTCACCCAGATGATCGCCCCATCCTTCTTGATATATCGTTTCTCCAGGCTGTAGTGCCTTATCTTTCCGGCCAGCAGCAGCGCCATATTTTCCTCATGCAGATGGAGGTCCTCCGGATGCGTGATCGCCTGGAAGGTGGTGGCCAGCAACTCCTCTTCCGTCCTGCCGACCATCTCGCAAAGGCGACAGTTCACCGTGAGGAAACGACTCGTACTCATTTCGATCTCGGCCACACCCACCGCCGCCTGTTCTACCAGGGCGCGGAACCGCCCCTCGCTCTCGCGCAGCGAATTCTCCGTCCTCTTGAGGTCGGTAAAAAGCCTGGCGTTGGCGATCGCCCCGGCGATCTGCGCCCCGATCCTCTCCGCCAAGTGGAGATCCCGGTCGGTGTATGCATTCGGCTTTTTCGATCGAAAGTGCAGGACACCAATCGCCTTGTTCCGGTAGACTAAGGGGATGCCCACCAGGGAGAGCATCCCCGCCTGAAATGTAGCCGAGAGAGGAGGGAAGCGGGCGACGATCTTGTCAATCTCGTCAGTGCTCGCAGGTTGGAAGAGCAGACTGGTCTGCGTGCGAATGATCTCCTCACTGAACGTTCCCGCTAGGGGGGGGGAATCCCCCTGTTTTCGATCGCTAATACCAAACCCTGAAACATAAGCAACGCGGAGGACGCTCTCTTGAAGACTGCACAGGTTGATGGCAAGTCTGTCAAAGGGAATGAGCTTTCGGGTCTCGACAGCGAATCGTTCGTACACCTCGTCAATGTCCAACGTGGAGCCGATCAGCCTCCCGATTTCAGCAATGACGGCCATCTCTTCGGCCAGCCGCTCTGCTGCCTCGCGATTCCGGTGCTGCGCCTCCTCCGCCCGCCGGCGATCCGTCACATCACGAAAACTCCACACCCTGCCGGCGATGTCGTTTCCCAATCGCTGAGGTTGAGAAAATCGCTCAAAGACTCGACCATCCTCAAATTCCAGAACGTCAAAGCTATCCGCTTCCGGTTGAGAATAGAGGTGCTTTACCTGTTCCATAAAACTTTCCGGATTCTTGAGTTGACCCAACACATAATCCAGTAACATAGCATCATCCTGCTTTGCCGCAAGCGATTCCGGAATGCGCCACAGGGAGAGGAATTTCTTATTAAAGATAACCGCTCTCCCCTTATTATTAACAACAAGAACCCCATCGGTGGTGGATTCCAGGGTTGAAATCAATAGCGACCTGGTCTGTTGGGCGGTTTCTTCCGTCTGTTGCCGCTCAGATTCGCGTCTCTTCAGATCAGACAAGTCGCTGCGCAAGGTCAAGACCTCTTCCAACAGTTGCCCTTTTGTCTTTGCTTTGTCATTCATTCATCCACCTCTTTGGACGCTCCGGACGGACAGGCGGTCATGCACGTGAGACATACGATGATCGCGATTGGCAAAACAAGGCCGTCACCGTGATGTTTATCGTCTATTTTAGTAAAAATCCGTGCAAAAAGAAAGCAGATTTGTTTTTTTATTCGCCCGATATGAGGATTAGTCAAAAATATATGAAAATAATTCTTGACTTTCATCTATTGCCTCATGTATACGTGCGACGTACCCTATTCCCGACAGAGTCGGACAGGGCATCACAAGAGTTGGATATAGACATTTTGAAGTGCAAAGGCTGCCGCCATGCTCTTAAAAGAGTCTGGCGGTTTTTTTCTTTCTGTCATCGTGTTCATCCGACTTTGAGAAATATTGAGAAAGGAGGATGCAAATCATGTCAGAAGGTACAGTGAAGTGGTTCAATGAGCAGAAGGGCTTCGGGTTTATCGAGAAAGACGGCGGCGGGGATCTGTTTGTCCA
>PNOO01000221.1 GCA_013824905.1 Syntrophus sp. (in: bacteria)
ATTTCGCAGCTGCCGCGGGAAGAAAACCGCATCATCGGGCAGGAAAGGACCCCGGCGGAGTTAGTAGATAAGGCGCGACAGAGCGGCTGCAGCAGCATCTCCTACACCTATACGGAACCGACCATCTACTTCGAATTCGCCTGGGACACCGCCGGAATCGCCCGGGAGCAGGGATTAAAGAACGTCTTTGTCACCAATGGGTATATGACGGGAGAGACGCTGGAACTCCTCGCCCCCCGCCTCGATGCGGCAAACGTGGATCTCAAATCCTTCCGGGACGATTTCTACAAAAAACAGTGCGGGGCGCGGCTGCAACCGGTCCTCGACAGTCTCAAAAAGATGAAGAAACTCGGGATCTGGGTCGAAGTGACCACCCTCCTCATCCCCGGTCTGAACGATGACGAGGAAGAGCTCCGCGACCTCGCCGGGTTCCTCTTTTCCCTCGGAGCAGAGACCCCCTGGCACATCAGCCGTTTCCACCCCCAGTATCAAATGACGAAAACACCGCCGACGCCGGCGGCCGCCATCCATCGGGCCGCCGAGATCGGCAAAGCCGCCGGTCTGAAATACATCTACTGCGGTAACCTCCCCGGCGATGCCGGTGAAAATACGCTCTGCGACCGCTGCGGCCGTATCCTGATCGGCCGTTATGGATTTGCCGTCGAACAGCTGGACCTGAAGGGGTCGGCATGCCCCCATTGCGGCGCCCCCCTTCACGGGATCTTCCGATGAGGGGGAAATGATGGATGAAACAGGCGCTGTTGTCTGGGAGGCGGTGGCCGCCGCCTCCGGTATGACCCAGGCGAACATCATCACAGGAAGGCTGGAAAGCGAAGGCATTCCGACGAAGCTGCAATACGAAGCCGCCGGTGCTATTTATGCGATCACCATCGATGGCCTGGGCGAGGTCCGGATCCTCGTGCCGGCCGCCGACTGGGAAAGGGCAAGGGAGGTTCTTTCCCACTCTTACGACGACGGCGAACTGCCCTGGGATTTGAAGTAAAAGACTGGAGGAAAGCATGTCCAAACTGCCAGACTTGATTGCGACTCTATTTGACCATGCAGATATCCGCATCAACGGCGGGCGACCGTGGGATATGCAATGCCACGATGAAACCGCTTACAGGTGCATCGTCGACAATGTTTCACTGGGACTTGGAGAATCCTACATGGAAGGGATGTGGGACTGCGAAGCCCTGGACCAGTTCTTCGACCGGGCATTGACCGCCCACCACGACCGGAAAATCCGCCCCACTCCTGCCATGCTCGTCGATGTGGCCAAGGCGAAGCTTCTCAACGAGCAGAGCAAGCGACGCTCGCTCAAGGTCGCCAAGGTCCACTACGACATCGGCAATGCCTTTTACGAGGCGATGCTCGATCCCTACATGCAGTACACGTGCGCGTACTGGAACGGAACCGCCAAGAACCTTGCCTCCGCACAAGAGGCCAAGCTGGACCTTATCTGTCGTAAACTTGCCCTCGCACCCGGCGAGAGGGTCCTCGAACTGGGGTGCGGGTGGGGCGGTTTCGCGCGTTATGCGGCTGAGCACTACGGCGTGCAGGTGATTGCATACAACATCTCCGCTGCACAGATCGAATGGGCCAGGGCCAGGTGCAATGGCCTCCCTGTGGATTTTCGCCTCCAGGACTATCGTGAAGCAACGGGCACCTTCGACAAGGTGGCCGCGATCGGGTTGTGCGAGCATGTCGGCTACAAAAACTACCGGAGTTTCCTCGAACTCGCCCACCGCTGCCTCAAACCGGGCGGGATTTTCCTGTTGCACACCATCGGCAGAAACCGCTCGGTTACCCATACGGATCCCTGGATCGACCGATACATATTCCCGGGCGGCATGCTGCCCTCGGTCGTACAGCTTGGTCAGGCCATGGACGATCTCTTTGTCCTCGAGGACTGGCAGAACTTCGGCACCGATTATGACCGCACCCTGATGGCTTGGCATGCAAACTTCGAAGACGCCTGGCCGCGCTTCTCCGAAGAATACGGCGAACGCTTCTACCGGATGTGGAGGTATTACCTCCTGTCGTGTGCAGGGGCATTTCGCAGCCGGCAAATCCAGCTTTGGCAATTGGTGCTCTCGAAGGACGGCATCCGCGGCGGGTGGAAAAGGGCCCGCTGATGAACCGGAATCTCCCTGACCTTTTTGATAGCTGGGAATCCTATCGCCAGACGTGTCGGGAACTCTCCCATGCCTTGGCAGGCCTGGCAGGCAACCAGGTCCGCCTGGCAAAAAAGACGTCCAACCTGTTCCGCACCCGCACGGAAGCAGAAGCCGAAAGGCTCGACGTCCGACGCCTCCGCCGTGTCATCGAGATCGACCCGGAACGCCGGATCGCCGAAGTGGAAGGGATGACCACTTTCGAAGATTTCACCGATGCGGCCCTCTTGAAAGGCCTCCGTCCGCCCGTGGTTCCGGAGCTGAAGACCATTACGATCGGCGGTGCGGTCTCAGGGGTCGGCATCGAAGCCTCCTCGTTCAGGTATGGGCTGGTGCACGAAACGGTCGAGGAGATGGAGATCCTCTGCGGCGACGGAACCCTCCGCATCTGTCGACCCGACAACGAGAACGCGGACCTCTTCCATGCCATCCCGAATTCTTACGGAACCCTCGGCTACATCCTTCGCCTGCGGGTGAAGCTCCTGCCTGCCGGTCCGTTTGTCAGGCTCACCCACCGGCGCTTCTTTGATCTCACACAATTCCTGTCCGAGCTGGAAGCGGCCTGTGCCCGGAGCCCTCAGGCGCCGGACTTCGTCGAGGGAGTCGCCTTCGCGCCCGACGACTTCGTCATGACCACGGCAAGACTCACCTACGAACGCGGCCCGGTCAGCAATTACAAAGGAATGCAGATCTACTACCAATCCCTGCGGTGTCTCACTGAGGACCTCCTGACCATGCGGGATTTTCTCTGGAGATGGGATCCGGACTGGTTCTGGTGCTCACGGAGCTTTGGCATGCAGAATCCCCTGCTGCGCCGTCTTTTGGGACGTTGGATGCTGCGTTCCAGCTCCTACTGGAAGATCCAGTCCTGGTATCGGAAATGGGCCATCGAGGAACGGGTAAATGCTGTCCGCAAGGTCCTGCACCTGCCGGTTGAACGGTTCGAACCGGTGATCCAGGATGTCGAGGTCCCTATGGAGAAATCGCCGGAATTTCTCGAGTTCTATTTTCGCGAGATCAATATCCGGCCTTGCTGGATCTGTCCGATACGCCCCCTTGATGCCGCCGGGAGATGGACTCTCTATTCCATGGAACCGGGTGCGCTCTACCTGAACTTCGGTTTCTGGGGAAGCGTCCGTAGCTCTTCAGACAAGGCTCCCGGACATTTCAACCGCAACGTCGAACGCATCGTGCAGAAGCTCGGCGGCCGCAAATCGCTCTATTCCCAATCCTTTTTTCCCGAAGACGAATTCTGGCGTATGTACAACGGCGCCGCCTACCAAAAGATCAAGTCGAAATTCGATCCGCAGGGCGCCTTCGGCAACCTCTATCAGAAGACGGTTCTCAGGCATTGACAAAAACGCAAGCGGTTATCAATAAGTCGCACTTTCTCGTCCATGATTTACTATATCTTGTGGTGAATTTCCAATACGCCACATGCTATTGTATTTTTGCTTTACAAGCCTCCTTTCTTCTGTTAGAATTCGGCGAAATTCTGCTAATTGGTGGATTTTATAGAAGATGAGACTAAAGAAGCTGGAAATAGCCGGTTTCAAATCCTTCCTGGAGAAGATCGTCGTCGATTTTTCCCCCGGGATCAGCGGCATCGTCGGCCCTAACGGTTGCGGCAAAAGCAACATCGCCGATGCGATCCGCTGGGTCATGGGTGAGCAGCGGATCAGGACGCTCCGCGGGAAGAAGATGGACGACGTGATCTTCAACGGCTCGGAGGATGCCGCTCCCGTGGGGATGGCCGAAGTCTCCATGACGCTCTCGGCGGATGACCAGCAATTCCCGGGAACCTTCGCGGAGTTCAGCGAGGTGATGATCACCCGGCGTCTCTTCCGCGACGGGGAGAGCGAATATATGATCAACAAGATTCCCTGCCGTCTATTGGACGTCAGGGAATTTTTCATGGGCACGGGGGTCGGCGCCCGGACCTATTCCCTCGTT
>PNOO01000222.1 GCA_013824905.1 Syntrophus sp. (in: bacteria)
GTCAAGTCCCAGGGCTTTTCCATTTCCGGGAGTGGCCCCCAGAAAACGCTGAACGGCAGGATTGGCGCTTTTTAACATCTCGTCCACATTTTTCGAATTGATGCCAAGCTCTTCCGCTTCAATCATTGCCAGGACGGCATAATTTACAATGTCCTTCCATTGATTGTCGCCGTGACGCACCGCAGGCGCAAGAGGTTCCTTGGAAATGATTTCGGGAAGGATGATATAGTCGTCCGGTTTCGGAGCCACGGCCCGGGTTCCGGCCAGCTGGGATGCATCGGAGGTCAAGACGTCGCATCTTCCGGCAAAAAAGGCCTTGGCCAGTTCGGCATTGCTTTCAATGACGACCGGTTTCATCTTCATCTTGGTCATCCGGAAGTAATCGGCCACATTCAGTTCCGTCGTCGTGCCGGGCAAAACGCAAACGGTAGCCCCATCCAATTGCTTGGCACTTTTGATTTTCATTTTCTTGTCAATGAGAAACCCCTGGCCGTCATAATAGTTGACCTGCACAAAATCAAGGCCAAGCTCCGTATCCCGCCCCAGGGTCTGGGTTGCATTGCGGCACAGCACGTCAATTTCCCCGGACTGAAGCGCAGTGAAACGCTGCACTGCCGTCAACGGTATGAATTTGATCTTGTTGGCGTCGCCGAATACCGCTGCTGCAATTGCGCGTCCGGTATCCACATCCAGACCGCGCCATACACCCTTTTCATCCGGCTTTCCAAAACCGAACAGTTCCCCGTTCACCCCCACCTGGACAAACCCTTTTGCCTTGACATTATCCACAGTCTGTCCGGCATAAGCGACCCCAGATATCGCGGCAACAACAGCCACCACCAACCATAATTTCAATAGCTTCATCTGTTTTCCTCCTTTTGAGTGTGTCACTGATCTATGAAGATTGACGAACCCGCAAAAAATTCACCCTTACCTGTAAAGGGGGGGATCAATAAACAGCCACAAACTTGTCATGCGCGTAAGGATGGTGTTCTGCTATCAGAAAAATGACCTGTCGTTTGTCAATATAGGTTATCTTACCGCAGAATATGAGCCCAACACCGTTATAAGCCGGCTCAGTCAGGTTCGGCTTCATTTAATGATTGGATCATCCAGAGACGGTTCTTTAAGCTCCTCTATTTGTTTCAAAATGTCAATAGGATTTTACATGAACAAATTCGCACTTGTAAACCTTGTAAATTCAACCCTCTCATATTATGATCCATTCGTGACGATTTCGACGGCGGCCCGGTAAATCCGCCATGGCAGACACCCGGGATGATCAGTGTCCGACATGTTGAAAGATAGCACAGCGACCAACATCTTGTTGACAGTCTGCCGCTCTATACTCTATAATAATTTCCATTCATTGTGGCCGCCTGAACAATTAACACATAAGCGGTTTCGGTAAGGCTGCTTGGCATAAGGGTATGTCTATCGCCAGAGGGATCCATTTAACATCTATCATAAGGAGGGTGTAATGAAAAAGGCATTGTTGATTCTCACGGCATGTTTCATTGTAGCGGGCTTCGCGTCGGCAGTCGCGGCCGCCGACGTCAAGATGGTTCTGGCAACAGGTGGAACGGCGGGCACCTACTATCCCTTCGGCGGCGGCATGGCCAAGATCTGGAACTCCAAGATCCCCGGGATGAACGTGACCGCCCAGGCGACCGGCGCCTCCGTAGAAAACGTCCGTCTCGTGAACCGCGGTGAAGCGGAACTGGCGATCGTCCAGAGCGATACGATCGATTTCGCCTTCAACGCCAAGGAGGCTTTCAAGGAAAAACTGACCAAAATGGCAGTCCTGGCCGTTCTCTATCCGGAAGTGATCCAGGTGGTCGTCCGGGGGGACAGCAAGATCGACAGTTTCGATGATCTCAAAGGGATGAAAGTCGGGGTCGGCGCACCGGGAAGCGGCACGGAAGCTAATTTTCGCCAGCTCTCCGACGGCTACGGCCTCAAGAAGGAAGACACAAAGGCCCAGTACCTCTCCTTCTCCGAGAGCGCCGAACAGTTCAAGGACAAGCACATCGACGCCTTCGTCGTCACGGCGGGCATTCCCAACGCGGCCATCATGGATATCGGCACCCAGCACAGCGTCCGGATCATCAACATTGCCGACGACAAGGCCGCTTCCATCGTTAAAAAATACCCCTTCCTGAGCCCTTTCACCATCCCGGCCAACACCTATAAAAACCAGACGAGCCCTGTGAAGACCGTGGCCGTGAACGCGGTTCTGATCGCCAGCACGGACGTCAAAGAAGACGTGGTTTACAATATTGTGAAGTCCCTGTTCGAAAACCAGAGCGAACTCGCTGCAACCCATGCCAAGGGTAAGGAACTGAATTTGAAAAACGCATCTTCAGGCGTTTCCATCCCCTTCCATCCGGGTGCAGTGAAGTATTACAAGGAAAAGGGCCTCATGAAATGATTCCGGAGGAATCGGGGGATGGACGGACAAACGCGCCATCTTCACTTCGGTTTTATAAAAGGCCTGAAAAAAATCACGCCGGGGGTGATCGTCACCGTTGTCGCCCTCGGCATGATGCTGTTCTTTCTGATCCCCACGCAGACCGTTCTTGTCGTCGGAACGGTAAAACCGGATAAACCCGTACTCTGTGCCCGAATGACCGATGGAGAGGAGTGGATGATTTCCTATATCCATTCGGTCAATCGTCGGCCTGTTTACGATTACCTCCGGATCGAAGGAAAAGGCCTCCGGATCGTCCGGTCCCGGTTCGACGCGTTCGGCGCAGGGATGCCGGAGACGTCCACACCGGAGAATCCTCTCCGCGTCGGACCGGACGGCTGGGTCGAATTTACCGTCAACCGTCCGGTTCCCGATATCACAATCTTCGTGGGGCGGGTGGCAGGTCATGTGCTGCACGTCAAAGGGCGGGAGATTCCCTTCGCTTCTCTGGCCGAACCGGGAAAGGCTCTTCGTTTTTCCGTAGGAAGGCGGTCGTTGTATCAGACTTTCAAAGGAGAGTGTGTATGGTGATGGACAGGGATCGGCAGCAGGCAAATGAACAACCGGTGACGGAGCGGACCGGCGGCACCGGAGATATCACTCCCGACGTATCCCATGAGGAACTGGAGGCGCTCCTCAAGAAGGTCGATAAGGAATCCACGTTCCGAAAACTCGCCGGCTTCGATCACTGGCTGGTCTTCTGGATCGCCGTCGCCTTCTCGTGCTTCCATGTCTATACTGCCATGTTCGGCATGCTCCCCGCCCAGATGCAGAGGTCGGTGCACCTCTCCTTTGCCTTTGCCCTCGTCTTTCTCCTCTATCCCCTGACCACGAAAAAGGCCCTCAACAAGCTCAAGTGGCACAATTATCTCTTCGCCGCTTTCACGGTCTATGTGGGGAGTTACATCACCATCAATTACACCCGGATCATGGAGGCCGGCGGCGACTATTCCCAAATGGACTATATCATTGGCGCTGTCGGGGTGCTGCTGACGCTGGAGGCGGCCCGCCGCGTCGTGGGACTCCCCATCGTCATCATCGCGAGCACCTTTCTCCTCTACTCCTATCTCGGCGCCTATTTCCCGGGGTTCCTCGCGCACCGGGGGTACTCCATCCAGCGGATCGTCTCTCACATGTACTTTACGACGGAAGGGATCCTCGGCATCCCTCTGGGGGTCTCGGCATCCTTCATCTTTCTGTTCATTCTTTTCGGGGCCTTTCTGGAAAAGACGGGGATAGGCAAACTCTTCATCGATATTGCCGACTCGATCGCCGGCTGGGCCGCCGGCGGCCCAGCCAAGGTGGCCGTGATCACCAGCGCCCTGGAAGGGACCGTCTCCGGGAGTTCCGTCGCCAACACCGTCGGATCGGGAAGCTTCACCATCCCGATGATGAAGAGGCTCGGCTACCGGCCGGAATTCGCCGGCGCCGTGGAGGCGGCCGCCTCGACGGGCGGCCAGATCATGCCCCCGATCATGGGCGCCGCAGCCTTTCTGATCGCCGAATTCACCAACACCCCTTACATCGAAATCGCCAAGGCCGCCGCCATTCCGGCCTGCCTTTATTTTTTCGGCATCTTCATCGAGGTGCACTTCGAGGCCAAACGGTGCGGCCT
>PNOO01000223.1 GCA_013824905.1 Syntrophus sp. (in: bacteria)
GATCCGGCAATCTTAAATGCCATTTCGGAAGAATCGACCGTATGGTAGGATCCGTCCACCAGCGATACGCGAAGATCCACGACGGGATAACCGGCAAGGACGCCCTCCGCCATGGCCTCCACAATGCCTTTTTCCACAGCCGGTCGGTATTGATGAGGAATTACGCCACCCACGATCCGATCGGCGAATTCGAAGCCGCCGCCCCGGGGAAGCGGCTCGATATCCAGCCAGGTGTCGCCGAACTGCCCCCGGCCGCCGGACTGTTTCTTGTATCGCCCCTGAACGGTCGTCTTGCCCTTGATCGTCTCCTTATAAGGAACTTTCGGGGTTTTCAGGTTCACTTCGAGTCCAAATTTCCGTTTCATCTTTTCCACGATGACTTCTATATGGACCTGGCCGAGACCGGAAAGGATCATCTCCCTTGTCTGGTCATCCCTGTGAAAGGTGAGGGTGGGGTCCTCATCAGTCAAGCGATGGATGGAGGAGACGAGCTTGTCTTCATCGCCGCGTGTTTTGGGTTCCACAGCAAATGAGATGATCGCGCGGGTAGGCTCGACTCTAGGGTAGATGATCGAGGTTTTCTCTGCGCAGAGGGTGTCTCCGGTGGAGGTTTCCTTAAGTTTCGCGATGGCCGCAATATCGCCCGGGATGAGCTGTGCAACCGGTTTTTGGATTTTTCCTTCAAGGAAAAAAATATTTCCGATCCGCTCGGTGATCTTCCGTGATGCGTTGAAGACGCTGGAGTCGGAACTAAGCGTACCCGAGTAAACGCGAAAGAGAGTGAGCCGGCCGGCATAGGGATCCGCGATGGTCTTGAAGACGAGGGCTGAAAAAGGCGCTGATTCCTCCGGAAGCCGGGTTTCCTCTTCTCCGGTGCCAGGTTTCTTTCCGACGATCGGGCAGCGATCGACGGGCGATGGAAAAAACTGGACGATCGTATCGAGCAGGGACGTTATGCCGATATGATTCAGGGCGGACCCGCAGATAACGGGGGTAATGGCCCCGGCAACGATTCCCTTCCGGAGACCTGATCTGAGATCTTCGGGGCTAAGTTCGCCGCCCTCGAGATATTTGTTCATCATCTCATCGTCTGTCTCGGCGATGTCTTCGATGAGGATGTCCCGATACTTCTTGACCTCTCCTACCATGTCGCCGGGAACATCGATTGTTTTTGTCACTCTCTTCTCGTTATCAAAAATGACGGCTTTCATGGTGATCAGGTCCACCACCCCGGAAAATGCGCTTTCAGCTCCGATAGGAAGCGAGGCGATCGTGACTTTCTTGCCCAGGCGTGTCCTGATACTTTCCACGGCATTGGCAAAGTCGGCCCGTTCCCGATCCATCCGGCTGATGAAGAGGATGCGGGGAAGCTTGAATTCATCAGTGTATTCCCAGACCTTTTCCGTCTGAAATTCAACACCCCCGACGGCATCGACCAGAACTACCGCCCCGTCCACAATCCGGAGGCAACTTTTCGTATCAAAAGTAAAATTGGAATCACCGGGCGTGTCGATGATGTTGATCCGGTGCTTATCCCATTCGATATGGTTTGTGGCTGCGCTGATCGAAACATGTCGTTTCTGTTCCTCTGGTTCATAGTCCATGGAGGAGGTTCCCTCATCAACCCGGCCGGGCCGTTCTGTTTTTCCGGCGACATAGAGAAAGGATTCGCAAAGGGTGGTTTTGCCCGTTCCTCCATGACCGATGATTGCCAGGTTTCTTATGGATTTTGATTCGTATTTTGACATGAAAGCTCCTTTCTGATGGCCACCGGCTAAGTGATTCTATGTGCTTGAGCTCCTTAGCTTAACCGACGCTTCAAAGTCAAGACAAATTTAGCCGGGAAAAAACGGTGCTTGACTTTTGGGAAGAGTGTGATATTTCTCGGCTCTCTCTTTAGACGAAATAGCCAGAGCGAGGATATGAGAAAGGGGAGTCAATGCCGAAGAATTTCTATACCCTCCTGATTTTACCAAAGAAACACAGCTCGGCAAAGAAAATGAGCCTGTCCGGGACACTGGTCAAGGGTGTATCCATCTTCATGATGGGGCTTATCCTTATAGTGATGTATTTCTCCTATGATTACATTCATATCCGAAGGCAACATGCTGAGCTGAAGCGCCTCAAGCAACAGACTGCAGAACAGAAGAGGCAGATTGAAGGGCTTGTTGCAAAGGTGGATCAGTTCGCTTCCAAGATGGAGGAACTCAGGCAGTTTGATAAGAAGATCAGAATTATGGCGAATCTGGAAACCCGCCGCGACAAGGAGCAACTCCTAGGGATCGGCGGGCCGGTGAGCGAGGAAAAACGCCTGCATTCCCAGATGGAGAACGATGACAAGGCCATGATTACCGGCGTCGGCAAGCAGGTCGATCGTCTCATGGAGGAGGCCTCCTCCCGGGAACAGAGCTTTGCCGTCCTTCTGGCTTTCCTAAAAGAGAGGAAATCTCTTCTGGCGGCGACTCCTTCCATATGGCCTGTGATGGGCTGGGTGACTTCCGAGTTCGGGTCGCGGACCTCCCCTTTTGGAAATGACCGTGAATTTCACAAAGGGATTGATATCGCTACCCGATATGGACGGATGATCCAAGCGCCGGCTGACGGCGTCGTGGCGGAAGTGTCCTACCAACAGGATGTGGGACAGATGGTCAGTATAGATCACGGACACGGGGTTACCACATTCTATGGTCATCTCTCCAAAGCGGCTGTGCGTCCCGGTGCGACGATCAGAAGGGGCGACCGGATCGGTTATGTAGGAAATTCAGGCCGCAGCACAGGGTCCCATCTGCACTACGCCGTCATGCTCAAAGGCGTTCCCGTCAATCCGCGGAAATATTTGAATTGATGCTTTCGCATAGGAACCTCTCCCTATGAATGCGGAGGGACTCGTCACGAAGCCACCAGGAATGGATCCGCCGGTCAATGTACCGGTTTTTTTTTGAAGGGTTTTTATGCTCCATGCCATTTTGAAAAAGCTTTTCGGTAGTAAAAACGACAGAGAATTGAAACGTCTCTCTTTGATCCTTGATGAGATCAATGCCCTTGAGTCGGTCATGATCGCCGCCAGCGATGAAGAACTTAAGGCGAAAACCCCCTATTTTAAGGAGAAACTTCAAAAGGGAGCCGAACTGGACGATATCCTCGTCGAGGCTTTTGCCGTTGCCCGAGAAGCGGCGCGACGGACTGTCCGGATGCGGCCATTTGATGTCCAAATCCTCGGAGGATTGGTCCTCCATGAGGGGAGGATTGCCGAGATGAAAACCGGCGAGGGGAAGACCCTGGCTGCTACAATGCCCCTCTATCTGAACGCCCTGGCGGGGAGGGGCGTTCATCTGGTGACGGTCAATGACTACCTTGCCAAAAGAGATGCTGCCTGGATGGGGCCGATTTACAATTTCCTGGGCATGACCGTCGGCGTCATCGTGCATGGGATGGAGGATATCGATCGGAGGAATGCCTATCATGCAGACATCACCTACGGGACAAACAACGAATTCGGGTTCGACTATTTGCGCGACAATATGAAATTCAGCTTGGACGATTATGTCCAGAGAGACTTTTTCTATGCCATAGTCGATGAAGTGGACAGTATCCTGATCGATGAGGCCAGGACACCCCTCATCATCTCCGGGGCATCTGATGAATCGACCGACAAATACGCACGGGTGAACCAGGTGATACCGCACCTGAGGAAAGAAAAAGACTATACGGTCGATGAGAAGAGCCGCACCTCCATCCTGACGGAAGAAGGTGTGACGCGGGTCGAGGATTACCTCAAGGTTCAGAATCTCTATGAACCCGGAAATATCGATCTCCTCCATCATGTCAATCAGGCGCTGCGCGCTCACACCCTATTCAGGCGGGATGTGGATTATCTCGTCAAGGAGGGGAAGGTCATCATCGTCGATGAGTTTACCGGCCGGGTGATGCCGGGAAGGCGCTACAGCGACGGGCTGCATCAGGCCCTCGAGGCCAAGGAGCGAGTAAAGATCGAGTCGGAAAATCAGACCATGGCCTCGATCACCTTCCAGAATTATTTCCGGATGTACGGCAAACTGGCGGGGATGA
>PNOO01000224.1 GCA_013824905.1 Syntrophus sp. (in: bacteria)
TTTCCTTATAAACCGCCGGATTCTGTACCACGCCTGAACCACACCAGATTGATCGAACCTGAAAGCAAATTGCGGAAGAGGGGTTAAGATAACATCTCTTTTTGTTTCGTTATTTTATCTCAACAAAAAATAATTCTCCGGCGTGTTTTTTATCTTGACAGGTCTGGAACAATGAGATATAAAAAGTTATGACCAGCGGTCATATAGTGACCAAAGTTCAGAATATGATTGCGGGTCAGAAGCCATTCTGTGGCAAACCGCCGGGGACACCCCTGCGTAATATACGAAATCTATTTCTCTCCTTCTTCATCGTTTCAAATTTATTGCGACAAGCTGCGGTTGCGTTGGAATTCAGATCAGTATCACCTGCCGGGTCATCAGGCAAGAAAGACCATTCAGCGGCGCAGAAGGGATAAGATCTTGGGACTGGTAGAAAGAAGGATAAGGGAGAGGGAAAACAGGAAAAACGCCATATTGAAGGCAGCGAGGAGGCTTTTTTTCGAGAATGGCTTCCGCACGGTCACAATCGAGAGTATCGCCAAAAAAGCTGAGCTCAGTAAGGGGTCTATTTATCTTTATTTCAAAAGCAAAGAGGAAATTTACACCCAGATTCTTCTCAACGACATCGATAAATTCCACGAACATTTTACCGACCTTCTTCAGAATCCAACAAGCGCATCTGAGGCTCTCATACGATTTGCCGGAATCTACGTAGATTTATTTCTGAATGATCGCGAATTGTTCAGGATACTGATGACTTTCATGCTCCATACCACCACAATGAACCTCCCTGAAGAATTGAACAATCACATCATCAAATCAACAAATAAAAACATAAGTGTCATTGAAGAGATCTTCAGATACGGCATTGAACGGGGAGAGTTCCCACCCACGATCAATCTCCGCCTGAGCCGCAATGCCCTTTGGGGGTTACTCAACGGCATCATCTCTCTCCATCTCTTTACAGGCAGTGAATCCAGACGGGCGGAAATGATTCGCAGCACCATAAAGGCAGGGCTGGAGATCTACATCCTGGGTCTTAAGAACCAAGAGCAACCAAACGGATAAGCAGTTTAGAGAGCTATTGGGAGTCGTTGATTGTCTATGAAGAAAAGAAAGGGCGTACGTTTCTATAAGTGTATGTATATTGAGTCACAGGAAAGGGGGGTTATGGTATGAGCAACTTGCTGGTGAATGAGAGAGATCAGGAGTTTCTGCTTTTTGAACAACTGGGAATCGAGAAGTTGTTCCAGACAGAGACGTTCAAGGATTTCTCAAAAGAGGATGCCTTGCTGATAATGAGCGAGGCGAAGAAAATGGCCGTCAATGTGATCCTTCCCACCTATGCCGAGGGCGACAGGGAGGGATGTACTTTTAAAAACGGAAAAGTCACAGCGCCCAAGAGTTATCACGACGCCTGCAAGAAGTACATTGAGGCCGGCTGGCTCTGTCCGACTGCGTCACCCGATGTGGGCGGTCAGGGGATGCCGATCACGCTGGCGGCGGTCAACCTGGAACTATGCCAAGCCGCCAATTTCGCGTTGCTGATGTACCCGGGACTCACCCACGGGGCAGCCAGCCTGATCGAGCATTTCGGAACGGAGGAACTGAAGAACAGATACATGTACAAAATGTTTTCCGGTCAGTGGATGGGGACGATGTGTCTGACGGAACCCGGCGCGGGGACCGATGTCGGCGCCCTAAAGACGTCTGCCAAAAGGCTGCCCGACGGGACCTTCAGTATAACCGGATCAAAATGCTTCATCTCCTGTGGAGACCATGATCTCACCGAAAACATTGTCCATCCCGTCCTGGCCAGGATCGAGGGAGATCCTCCCGGCACGGGCGGCATCTCCATCTTCATCGTGCCCAAGTACCGGGTAAACGCCGACGGCAGTCTCGGGGAGCTCAATGATATTCATACCGGGAACATCGAACACAAGATGGGTATCAAGGGGTCCGCCACCTGCACCCTGAATTTCGGAGATGAGGGGAAATGCATCGGTGAACTCCTCGGCAAGGAACGGCAAGGGATGCGGATCATGTTCCACATGATGAACGGCGCCCGTTTCGATGTCGGCATGCAGGCGCTGGGCGTTGCCTCAGCCGCGTTCGAACACGCCATTGCCTACGCAAAGGAAAGGATTCAGAGCGTGCCGGTCTGGGAGATGAAGAACCCAGACGCAAAGGCCGTTCCCATCATTCAGCATCCCGATGTCCGGAGGGACCTCCTGTGGATGAAGGCCCATATCGAAGGGATCAGGGCGCTGAACTATTTTACTGCCTACTGTATGGATATGGCGAAATCGGCGCCGGCGGAAAGCGAAAAATGGCAAGGACTGGTTGATCTTCTCACTCCGGTATGCAAGGCCTATTCCTCCGATAAGGCGATGGAGATCTGTTCCAAGGCGATCGATGTTTACGGCGGTTATGGGTACTGCCAGGAATACCCGATGGAACAGTATATGCGGGATTGCAAGATTACCACCATCTACGAAGGGACAAACGGGATCCAGGCCCTCGACCTGGTCGGCCGGAAGCTGGCACAAAGAAAAGGGATGAACGTCATGACCCTCTTCAGCGAGATCGGAGCAACTATCGCCAAAGCAAAGGAAATGTCCGAACTGATGCCGTACGCAGCCCGTCTCGAAGAAGCGTACAATGCCTTGGTGGATATGACGATGACGCTGGCTCAGCTCGGCAAGAGCTCCAGTTTCCTTATCCCGATACTCAATGCCTCTCCGTACCTTGATATCTTCGGGGATGTCATCGTCGGCCATTTCCTGATCCAGTCCGCCGCTATCGCTACTGAAAAACTCAAAGTCATTTACGCAGAGAAGGGCGCCGAGGATTCCCGGGGGAAGCAGCGGGCGCTGATTCACGAGGATGCAGATGTAGCCTTTTACATGGGCAAGATCGCCGCGGCCAAATTCTTTGCCGTCGAGGTCCTCTGTACGGTGAAATCGCGATGCGAAGCGATAAAATCGGAAGAGAAAATTCCCATTGAAATGGCGGATGAATCCTTCACCTGCTGAATCGGACAGGGTAAAGTCCTCGAATATTAGCGTAGTGAAAGATGTGTGTGGAGGGCGGCAATTCGATCTGCGGAAATTAATCAGCTGCTTGTCCACAAACCAAAAAGAGGAGGTAGATTATGGCATACGAAATCAAAAAAGCAGCCGTACTTGGCGCAGGGGTCATGGGCGCCACCATTGCCGCCCATCTGACCAATGCGGGAATCGAATGCGTCCTGCTTGACATCATTCCTTTTGAACTGACGGATGCCGACAAGGCTCAAGGACTTACAGAAAAGAGTCCGGCTTGGCGGAACCGGTTTGCCTCGAATGGTCTGGCCGGGGTATTGAAATCAAAGCCGGCCGGTTTTTATACAAAAAAAAATGCCTCCATGATCCGGGCGGGAAATTTTGAGGACAATCTCGACTGGCTGGCCGATGCCGACTGGGTTATCGAAGTCGTCATCGAAAACCTGAAGATCAAACAGGAACTCTTTGCTAAAGTCGAGAAGGTCGTCAGACCCGGATGCATCGTAACGACGAACACATCCGGGATCCCCATCAAGGATATCACCGCCAATTTCGGATCCGGACTAAAGGAACATTTTCTCGGCACCCACTTTTTCAATCCGCCCCGTTATATGAAACTTTTGGAAATCATCCCAGGCAATGAAACCAAATCTGAGGTTGTGGCCTACATGACCCGGTTCTGCGAGCAGGTCCTAGGGAAGGGGGTCGTCATCTGCAAAGATGTTCCCAATTTCATCGGGAACCGGATCGGCTCGTTCGACATTTCCAACGCCATTCACCTCATGATCGAAAAGAATATGAAGATCGAAGAGGTAGATGCCATTATCGGCAAGTCACTGGGACGGCCGGGTTCAGCCATCTTCGGAACACTGGATCTGGTCGGTCTTGATACAGCCCATCATGTCTCGACCAATCTGTATGCCGCCGTTCCGGACGATGAGATGCGGGAGATGTTTGTTCAGTCCGAATTCATGAACAAGATGCTGG